>DAPKRP010001051.1:0-3909 GCA_031800515.1 Polyangiaceae bacterium LLY-WYZ-14_1
GGGGATGCCGAGGCGGGTGGAGAAAAATGCCGTCCGGGGTGTCCGGGACGCCGGGAGCCAGGTAGATCCCCCCCCGTGACCTCGAGCATCTGGCCCTCGGACGAGCCGGACGACGCCCCGGCACGGCCGGTGAGCCATTCCCGGACCGTGTTCACCGAGCTGATGATCCCCGCCTATGCCAACTTCGGCGGCAAGATCCACGGGGGCATTCTCCTCGGGTTGATGGACAAGGTCGCCTACGCCTGCGCGTCGAAGCACGCCGGCGCCTACTGCGTGACCGTCAGCGTCGACGGGGTCGACTTCCGGGCACCGGTGGACGTCGGCGACCTGGTCTCCCTGAAGGCGGCGGTCAACCACGTGGGCAGCAGCTCTCTGCTGGTGGGTATCCGGGTCGAAGCGGAGAAGGTGTCCTCCGGCGAGGTCCGCCACACCAACACGTCCTACTTCACCATGGTGGCGAAGGACGAAGAGGGCACCCCGGTCCGGGTCCCCCGCCTGCTCCTCGAAACCCGGGAAGACGTCCGGCGCTACCTCGAAGCGATCGAACGGCGCAGCCTGGAAGCCGAGTACGCCAAGACCTTCCAGCAGATCAAAGCCCGCATCCCCCTGGATGCGGCCCGGGTGCTCTCCGACGGCCACCGATGCGTCCTCGCCCCGGACCTCGACCTCTCCCCCGCCGATTAGAAGAGGGCGACCCTCTGTCGTCCTCCGTGCTAGGCCCCGGCGCCATGAAGGTGCTGTTGACCGGGGCCTCGGGTTTCCTCGGCTCCCACACCGCCCGGGTCCTGCGGGAGGCCGGGCACGAGGTACGGGCCCTCGTCCGCCGGTCGAGCAAGACCGAGCATCTCGAGCCCCTGGGGGTCGAGCTCGCCTACGCCGTTTTGGAACGGGGAGAAGGCCTCGCCGCCGCCCTCGACGGCGTCGATGCGGTGGTCCATGGCGCAGCGATCACCAAGGGAAAGACCGAACAGGACTTCCTCGACGTCAACGAAGGGGGGACCCGGCATCTGCTCGAAGCGGCGGTGACGGCTGCCCCGGGGCTCAGCCGCTTCGTTTTCGTCAGCAGCCTCGAGGTCGTCGGCCCGAGCCCGGACGGCCGGCCGCTGCCGGAGGACGCGGTCCCCCAGCCCATCACCCGCTACGGCCGCAGCAAGCTCGCCGCCGAGGAGACGGTCCGCTCCTTCGCCGACAAGCTCCCCGTGGTCACCGTCCGCCCGACCGCCATCTACGGCCCGAGGGACACGGAGATCCTCGAGCTTTTCAAGGTCGCGAAGCTCGGCATCGTCCCGATGCTGGGGAAGCCGACCACGAAGGTCACCGTCATCCACGGAGAGGACTGCGCCCGGGCGATCCTGGCCGTCCTCCTCGGGGACCCGCCGTCGGGCCGCGTCTATCACCTGTCCGACGGCGAGATCTACGACTGGGCGGGCATCGCCGACGCCGTCGCGGGGGCCTTCGGGGGTAAGGGCCGACGCCTCGCCGTGCCGAAGCCCCTGCTAAAGGCCCGGGCCCTCGCCTTCGAGACCTGGGGACGCCTCCGGGACCAGGCGGTGATGGAGACCCGGGAGAAGGTCGAGGTGCTCACCAGTCACCAGGTCTGCACCCCGGAGCGGCTCCAGCGGGAGCTCGGCTGGGAGGCCCGCATCCCCCTCGCGAAAGGGATCCGGGAGACCGCCGACTGGTACCGGGCCCACGGTTGGATCTGATGCCGGCGGCTCCTCGGGACGCGTCGGTGGTGATCCCGGCACGCTTCTGCGGGCCGACGGACTCGTCGAACGGCGGCTACGCCTGCGGTCTCATCGCGGAGGCGTTCCCCCCGGAGGCCGCCGTCGAGGTGACCCTCCGGGCCCCGCCTCCCCTCGATCGGCCCCTCGACCTCCAGGTCGACCCCGCCCTGGGGAATGCCCGGCTGATGGACGGCGAGGTCCTCGTCGCCGAGGCGCGACCGGCGGACCCTCCCGACGTCGGGGAGCGACCGATGCCGCCTCCCTCCTTCGCCGAGGCGCAGGCGGCCACCGCCGCCTTCCCCGTCCCTCCGGGCCAGCATCCCTATCCCCGCTGTTTCGTCTGCGGTCCCGACCGGGACCCCGGGGACGGGCTTCGCCTCCACCCCGGGCCCGTCGCCGGGCGGCGGCTGGTGGCGGCCCCCTTCGTCCCGCCCCGGGAGCTCGAAGACCCGACCACGCCGGGGCGCCTCCCGCGGCGTTTCGTCTGGGCCACCCTGGATTGCCCCTCCTGGTACGGGTGGCTCGCCTTCGCGGTGGAGGCCCCTCCGATCCTCCTCGGAAGGCTGTGGGGAGTGGTCGCCCCGGAGGCGCCCCGCTCCGGCGAGCGATGCGTCGTCGTCGGCTGGGGGATCGAACGGGATGGCCGGAAGATCCGCTGCGGCTCCGCCCTCTTCGGCGAGGACGGGACGGTCTACGGCCAGGCCCTGGCCACCTGGATCGTGCTCAAACCGTCGCGCTGAGCGCCGAGCCGCCGGCTCAGCCGGCGCCGGGGATGATCGGAGGGCTCTGGGGGAGCTCGAGGTGGAAGATCGAGCCACCGGTCCGGGGGCTCTGGAAGGAGACCTCGCCCCCGTGGGCCCGCGCCATCAGCCGGACGAAGGTCAGCCCGAGCCCTCGATTGAGCCGCCGCCGGGTGCCGCTGACCATCCCGTCCGCCTGGGCCCACTTCTCGAACACCCGGTCGGCGACCTCCGGCGGCACACCCGGGCCGTCATCCTCGACTTCGATGTGGGCCCGCTCGTCCCGGGCTTCGAGGCGGGCGACGACCCGACCGTCGCTGCGCTTCGCATACCGGATCGCGTTGTCGATCAGGTTGTCGAGTCCCCGCCGGACGAGCTCCTGGTCCACCACCGCCATCACCGGTTCCGACGGTACGTCGAGGATGATCTCCGCTCCCCGGATGCGGGCGAGGGGGCGGGATTCTTCCACCGCCGCCGCGAGCAGTCGCCCGAGGTCGGCTTCCCTGCGGTCGAGGGGCATCGCGTTCGTCTCGAGGCGGGTGATGTCGAGGAGGTTCAGCACCATGTGCTGCAGCCGCTCGGCGCTCCGCATCGCGCCCTCCGTCGATTCGAAGGCGTCCGGGTCGGTCTGGATCGTCTCCGTGTCCCGGAGCAGCTTCAGGTTCGACATCACCACCGCGAGGGGGTTCTTCAGGTCATGGACCAGGAGGCTCGACAGGGTTTCCTTCATCCGCTCGACGCTCCGGCGGGCGGAGACGTCTTCGATCAGCAGGGCGCCGAAGGGGGCACCGCCGACCTCGAAGGAGACCATCCGCACGACGACGTCTCGGGGATGCTCCAGGAAGGGGAGCGGGAAGGCGAACTCGAGCTCGACGTGCAGGGGCTCCCGCCCGATCGCCGCGTGAAAGCGCTGTCCCAGGTCCTTGACGTTCATGCAGGGGGCGATCTCCCGGAAGAAGTCGCGCCCCACGACCCGTTCCCGGCGTCGGCCGGCCAGGATCTCTTCGTAGCGGTTGTAGTGGACGACCGTCCCTTCCCGGTCGAGCACGACGACGCCCAGCGGGAGCTCGTCGAGGAGGTTACTGAGGACGTCCAATCCAGCCATCGGTGCGGCCTCCATGTTCGCACCCGGTCGGGCCGACCGCCAAGCGCCTGCTACCGTGGGCCGCCGTGCCCGTGCTGACCGCGAAGGGATTGCGCCGCGCCTATGGGGACCGCGTGGTGCTCGCGGACGTCGCCCTCGGCATCGACGAGCGGGAGCGGGTCGGGCTGGTCGGGGCGAACGGCGCCGGGAAAAGCACCCTCGCCCGGATCCTCGCTGGCGCCGAGGCGCCGGACGCCGGAGAGGTGGTCCCCCGCTCGGATGCCCGCATCGCCTACCTCTCCCAGGAGCCGACCTTCGACGGAAACCCGACGGCTCGGGAGGCGGTGGTCGCCGCCCT
>DAPKRP010001052.1:0-5179 GCA_031800515.1 Polyangiaceae bacterium LLY-WYZ-14_1
CCACGGTGAGGCCATCGGCGGGGGGCGCTTCGTCCCCGGCGACGGGCGCCGGGGTCGAGGCCTCGGCGCCGGAGGCGAGGGGAGGCACGGCCGAGGGGTCCGCCCGTTCCGCCATCGCCGCCGCCCGGTCGACGGCGGACCGGGCGGACCGGAGCGCCTCCTGGCCGCCGGCCTCGCCGGCGTCGGCGGGGGCCCGCTCGAGCCGCCGCAGCGCCTTCCGCGCCGCCCGGAGGTCGTCCCGGGTACGTCGGACCTCCTGCCGGAGCCGCTCCGCCTCTTCGCCGAGGACCTTCCGGTCCCGTTCCCGCAGGCTGGCGAGCTCGCTCTGGACCGCCTTCCGGGCGGCCTCGGCCTCGTCCCGGGCCTGGGCGGCCTCTTCTTGCGACCGCTCCAGGGCGCGCCGCTGGGTCTCGAGGGCGCGGACCAGGTCGTCGAAGTCCCGGCTGGTCTCCGGCAGCGCCCGACGGGCGGCGTCGAGCACGCGGGCCGGGATGCCGAAGCGACCGGCCACGATGAGGGCGCTCGAGACACCAGGCTGGTCGAGGGTCAACCGGAAGGTCGGCGCCATACGCTCCAGGTCGAAGCCGACGGAGGCGTTCCGCAGATGGGTCTCCCGCAGGGCGAGGGCCTTCAGGGGCTCGTAGTGGGTGGTGACCGCCACCGCCGCGCCCTGGGCGCAGAGCGCCTCGAGCACGGCGCAGGCGAGAGCCGCCCCCTCCTGCGGATCCGTGCTGCCGGCGAGCTCGTCCAGGAGGACCAGGGTCCCCCGCTCCGCCCGGTCGAGCATGTCCGCCACGTTGGTGACGTGGGCGGAGAAGGAGCTCAGCTTGCGGTCGAGGGACTGGTCGTCGCCGACGTCCGTCAGCACCGGGTCGAAGAATCCGCAGACGCTGCCCTCGTCCGCGGGGAAGGGGATGCCCGCCCGGGTGAAGAAGGCGGCGAGCCCCAGGGTCTTCAGGGCGACGGTCTTCCCCCCGGCGTTGGGGCCGGAGATGACCAACCCACGACCCGCCGCGAGCTCGACGTCGTTCGGGACCACCTCCGGCTCGTCGAGCACCAGAAGCGGGTGCCGGGCGTTCCGAAGCGCCACCCGGGGCGTCTCCGGCACCTCTGGGATGGTTCCCCGGAGGTCTCGTCCCAGCCGGGCCTGCGCCTGCCGGAGGTCGACGTGGTCGAGGCTATCGGCGGCTGCTCGGGTCTCGGCGACTCGTTCCCGGAGCCGTTCCGACAGGGCGGCGAGGATGCGTTGGACCTCTTCTTCGAGCTCCCCCTCGGCGACCTTGAGCCGGTTGCCGAGGGGGACGATCGCCCGGGGTTCGACGAAGATGCTGGCGCCGCTCCCACTGGTGCCGTGGACGATGCCGGGCACCCGTTCGTGGGCGTCCCGACGCACCGGGACGACGTAGCGGCCCTCCCGCACGGTGAAGAAGGCGTCCTGGATGAGGGCGGCCTCCCGCTGAAGCAGCTGCTCGAGGCGCTTGACGATCCGCTCCCGCAGCGCCGAGACCTCGGCCCGGAGCCGCCGGAGCTCCGGACTCGCCCGGTCCGACAGCTGCCCATCGGGCTCGATGTGCTCCGCCAGCTCGTCCTGAAGCGCGTCGAGGGTCGGGTCGAAGGCCACGGCGGCGGAGAGGAGGGGCAGCGTGTCCCGACGCCGGGCCAGGAAACGACGGACCGAGCGGGCCGCGGCCAGGGTGCTGGCGACGTCCCGCAGGGCGGGGCCGTCGAGGACGCCCCCCCGCTCCGCGCGGACGAGGTGCTCTCGGATCTCTCGCACGCCATCGAGGGGCAACGCCTCCCCGGCGGCGAGCAGGGCCAGCACCTCGGAGGTCTCCCCGAGGGCGCGGACCGCGCCATCCCGGGTCTGAGCGAGAGGCAGGCGACGCACCTGACCCCGGGGTCCGACGCATCGGGTGGTGACCGCGGTGACGACGCGGTCCCAGGACAGGTCCTCGAAGCTCTTCGAGGGGTCCGGCGCGGGGGGATGGAGCTCGGTCACGCGGGGATCGGCATCAGCGGACGCATGGGGAAGCGAAGGAGTAGTCGGTGCGTGGCCCGGCACCTCCGGCATCGGGGGCTCGGGAAGGGGGCATCGAGGACTCGTCCCGGCGTCCGAAGCACGTCGCGAATCCGCCGGGCCTCGGGTCGCGATTTGGCGTTGTGCCGCCTCGAAGACGCCCCCGCATGTCCTCGTCGGCTCAGCGGAAGATGTCCGGCGTCTTCAGGTCGTCCGGGCTCGGGCCGCCGGGGGGGGCCCCTTGGCCGTCGTCCGGATCGCCGTCGTCGTCGTCGTTCGAGCGTCCCCCGGAGGCGACCCGGCGCCTCAGGGGAACCTCCAGCGTCTGGGCCTCGACGGGCACCAGGTCGACCCGACCGACCCGGCCACGGCCCCGGGCCTCGACGACGATCGCCTTCCCCCGGGTGGTGTCGAAGCGGCAGGGGGTCGACAGGCAGACCTGTCCCCGACCGGGCACCCGCACCCGGGCCCCCGGGGGATCCGTGACGACCGTGATGGTGACGAGGATCGGAGAGGGGGTGTCCATGCCGGCCGGCGCGTCTCCGCTGCCAGAAGCCGGCGACGCGCCCGGGGCTTCTACGGGCGTGCCCCCGGGTCCCTCGGAGCCGTCGGTGGGCGTTCCCGACGCGAGGCCGGCGGCATCGATCTCGCCGTTCAAGGCGGGATCGTCCCCGGGGTCGGCGGTGGCGCTCCGTCCGGCGACGGCGCCGAGGTAGACGGCGAATCCCCCGACCCCGACCACCGCGAGCAGCCCGCCGAGGGCGAGCAGACCGACCCGCAGTCCGGTGGAGGCCGGCGGCGCGGTGGACCCGGCCCCGGTGCCCGAGTCGCCGTCCAGCGCCTTCGCCGACGGTCGCTCGCCGGTGCGGGTGGGCGGCACCGTCTCCGGCGGTTTCGAGATGGGGGTTCGGGTTCGGGCGTAGCCCGCCATCGTCCCCGCCATGCGGCCCACCCCCGACGGGGTCTGCTTTTCCGCGTCGACCAGGGCGGCGACCAGGGCGTCCATGGAGGGGAAGCGGGCGTCCGCCTCCTTGGCGAGGCAGCGGTAGATGATCTCTTCGAGGGCCGGCGGGCAGCGCACCGTGTCGTTCGCCTCGTGAAGGCCCGGCGGCGGCTCGAACAGGTGCTGGGTCAGGATCCCCATGAAGGTGTCGCCGACGAAGGGCACCCGACCGGTGAGCATCTCGAAGAGGATCACCCCCATCGCGTAGACGTCGACGCGATGGTCCAAGGGCTTCCCGGAGGCCTGCTCCGGCGACATGTACTCCGGGGTTCCGAAGATCATCCCGGTCTTGGTCAGCTTCTTCCCCGGGGAGCCGTCCGCCTCGCTCATCTTGGCGATGCCGAAATCGACGACTTTCACGAAGTCCCGGTCTTCGTCCCGGCGGGTCAGGAAGACGTTTTCCGGCTTCATGTCCCGGTGGACGATGCCCTTGGCGTGGGCCGCGCCGAGGGCACGGCAGCACTTGAGGGCGATCCGGATCGCCCGATCCGGTGCCAGGGTGCCCTCCCGACCGAGGACGCTCGCCAGGTCCTCGCCTTCGAGGAACTCCATGACGAAGTAGCTCTGCCCGCCGGGGGTCTGGCCGAAGTCGGAGATGTCGACGATGTGCTCGTGGCCGATCCGGCTGGCGCTCTTCGCCTCTTGCCGGAAGCGGGCGACGACGTCCGCCCGGGACGAAAAATCGTCCTTGAGCACTTTGACCGCCACCCGCTTTTCGATGAGCACGTGCATCGCTTCGTAGACGATGCCCATCCCCCCTTCGCCGATCCGACGAACGACCTGGTAGCGGTCGTCGAGGCGGGTGCCGACGAGGGGGTCCGCGGTTTCCACGGACGAATTCCTTCCGGCGGGGTCGTCGGCGCTCTGCACGTCGTCGGCGGCCTGGTCGCCGTCACCGAGGGCGGGCTCGGTCTGCGCGCGATCCGGTCGGTTCATCGGGCTCCCTGGTCGAGGCACGGTAGCACCGGCCCGCGGGGTCTGGTAGCCGGGGACGATGACGGCTCGGGTGCGGGTCCTGGACGACGCCCTGGTGGACCAGATCGCCGCCGGCGAGGTGGTCGAGCGGCCCGCCAGCGTGGTCAAGGAGCTCCTCGACAACGCCCTCGACGCGGGCGCCCGGCAGGTGACCGTCGCCGTCGAAGGGGGCGGCCTGGGACGGATCCTGGTGACCGACGACGGCCAGGGCATGGACCGGGAAGACGCGGAGCTCGCCCTCCGCCGCCACGCCACCAGTAAGATCGCCGTCCCGGACGACCTCCTGGCCATCCGGACGTTGGGCTTTCGGGGCGAGGCGCTTCCGTCGATCGCCAGCGTCTCCCGTTTTTCCCTCACCACGCGACCCCGGGAGGCGGATGCGGGCACCCGGGTCCAGGTCGATGGCGGCGCGCCCCCCCGGGTCGAGCCCGTGGGCGCGGCGCCGGGAACCAGCGTCTCCGTCGGCGAGCTGTTCTTCAACGTCCCCGCCCGGCGCAAGTTTCTGAAGTCCCCAGCCACCGAGGTCGGACACGTCGCCGAGGTCTGCCTGCGAGCCGCCCTGACGGACCCCGGGCTCCGGCTTCGCCTCGAGAAGGACGGCCGGCCGAGCCGGGAATATCTGCCCGCCGGGGAGCTCGCCGGCCGCGCCCGGGAGGTCTTTCGCCACGAGACCCTCGTGCCCCTGGCGGGGGAACGGGACGGGATCCGGGTCGAAGCCCACCTCGCGCCGCCGGAGCGGGCGCGCTCCGGGGCGACGGCGCTCCACGTGCTGGTCAACGGCCGGCCGGTCCGGGACCGGGTGCTGGCCCGGGCCGTCGCCTTCGCCTACGGCAGCGTCCTGCCGCCGGGCCGCTACCCCGTCGGGGTGGTCGCCCTCACCCTGGACCCGCAGGAGGTGGACGTGAACGTGCACCCCCAGAAGGCGGAGGTGCGCTTCGCTCGGGGGCGGGCGGTGCCGGACGCGGTCACCCGCACCCTGGCAGCCGCCCTCGGCACCGCCGCCTGGGGCCGACCCCGGCGGGCCCCCGGCGGAACCGCCGAGCCCGAAGGCGCCCCGAGGCTGCCGGACCAGGCCGTCGAGGGGGGCGCCCACCGGGCGGCGGCCCATCCCTCGGGGGGTGCGGGAAGAGGGCGCCCCCAGCAGGCCCTCGCCCTGGGCGCTCCCGGAGACCCGGGCCCCGACC
>DAPKRP010001053.1:0-1684 GCA_031800515.1 Polyangiaceae bacterium LLY-WYZ-14_1
TAGTCGACCCGTCCCGCGGCGTCGACGCGCTGGGCGAGGAGTCCGTCGAAGGCCCCGTGATCGACCCGGTGGGTGACCGCCTCCCCGGCGAAGGCCTCCCGGGGCGCGACCTCCGGGGGCCCGAACCAGGCGACCCCGAGCTCGTAGACCGCCTGTCGCCCCGCGGGCAGGGCGGCCACCGCGCCGCCGCCGGCCAGCGCCAGGAGGAGGAGCGCGGCGACGGGCCGCCACCAGGAACCCCGGCGCCCCGGTCCCCTTGCTCCCCCGGCGGACGGCCGACGACCGCGGTCCCCGCGGCGGGTCAGCGCCGGGACCATTCGACGGTCTCCGCCGGACCGTCCACCACCCGCACCTGGTTGAAGCCCTGGGGGCTCGACAGATACAGCCCTTCCTGGCCCCGGCGGTTCGAGACGAAGGCCACCACCCGGCAGTCGGGAGAAAAGGCGGGGTCCTTGTTGTCCCCCTGGCCCTGGGTCAGGCGGGTGTACTCGCCGCTGCCGAGGTCGACGGTGAAGACGTCGTAGTTGCCGTCCCGGCCGGTGAAGGCCAGCAGGGGCTTCTGGGGGTCCGGGCACCAAGCGGGGGTCTGGTTGTGGTTGCCCTTGTAGGTCACCCGCCGCACGCCGGACCCGTCGGTTCCCATCACGAAGATCTGGGGGCTGCCGTGGCGCGTCGAGACGAAGGCCAGCCTACCCCCGGGGCCGCAGGTGGGGCTCAGGTCGAGGGCCGGGTGCCGGGTGAGCCGACGGGGATCCGAGCCGTCCAGGCGGGCGCTGTAGATCTCCGAGTTCCCGTCCCGGCTGGAGACGAAGAAGACGCGCCCCTCGCAGATCGCCGGGCTCATGGTGAGCCCGTCCCCGCTGATGATGCGTCGGCGGGGGGCGTCCTGGTGGGTGATGAACATCCCCCGGCGGGTCAGTCGGGTGAACCAGACCCGGCCGTCCGGGCCGAAGCTCGGCAGCATCGCGACGCCGTCCGTCCGGGTGACCTGCTCCAGCCCGTGACCGTCCATCTCGGCGGTCCAGACGTCCTTCTTGCCGGGACCCTCCCGTCGGGCGAAGACGAGCTTCGTCCCGAAGGGCCCGGGGGTGCCGGTCAGGGTCTCGAGGATGGCGTTCCCGAACTCGTGGAGGAACGGCCGCAGCTGGTCCGGCAGGCCCGTCCAGGTCCGCTCCAGGGCGGGAGCTGCGCTCGACACCCGGTAGAAGCGCAGGGTCACCTCGAGGGCGCCGGCGAGCCCGTCCGACGGCTCCCTGATGGTCCCCTTGACCACCCCCGCCGCGTCCAGGGCGGACCAGCGCGCCGGCGCCATGGAGAGCCCTTCCCCGGCGAGCTCCTCGCCGATGCGGCCCGGCCCGATCACCCGGTAGCCGGGCATCAGGGCGAAGTCCTTGCGGAGGATCTCCCCGGCCTCCCGCCCCCGGGCATCGAGGCCGGTCAGGTCGGGGATGGCGATGCGATAGATCGACGCCTCCTCCGCCTCGACGGTGATGACCAGGCGTTCGGCGGGAAGGGGCGGCTCTTCGTCGTCGCCGTTCCCGGCCGAGCCGCCCCGGGGGGCGTCCTGGCCCGCTCCCCGGGGGACGCCGGTCAGAGCGATGCCGGCGAGCCCGACGGCGAGGGCGAGCAGGACGCCCGCCGGCGCCATACGACGCGTCCGAGGCCGGGGTGGGTGCCCCTCGGG
>DAPKRP010001054.1:0-4951 GCA_031800515.1 Polyangiaceae bacterium LLY-WYZ-14_1
TTCCGAGCGGCCCTCGACGAGGGAGAGCTGATGGTCGACCTCCTCTTAGACCTCGGCAGAGGCGGGGGGGCGGTCGGGGTCCGAGGCTCCGGGCTCGTCGACCAGCAAGCCGCCGACCTCGAGAGCGCCTTCCTCGGGGGGGTCTACGAGCTCGAGCTGGAGCTCGCCGCCCTGGATCTCGCCGTCCTCGCCTCCGCCGGCGGCGCGGACCTCCCCATCGAGGGGGCCGCGACCACCGGGACGATGACCATCCAGGGCTCCCCCTATGCACCGGACGTCTCGGCGAAGATCTCCGCCCCGGAGGTCGCCCTCGTCGACGGCCCCACCCTCCCGGTAGCGACCCGCTTCGACTACGAGACCGGGGTGCTGGTCGGCGAGCTCGAGGTCGGCCCGGAGGGCGACCCGTTGATGAGCGCGGAGGCGAGCCTCCTCGTCGACCTCGCCACCCTGATCGTCAGCCCGGAGACGGCCCGGGAGGCCCTGGAGACCCTGCCCTGGCGGCTGAGCCTGCGCAGCGACCCCCGTCGCCTCGACACCCTTCCCTCCCCCTGGAAGGAAGCCGTTCCCGCGGCCCTCGGGCCGCTGCGCGTCGCGGGAAGCCTGACCCTCGCCGGCGGCAGCACCCCCCTGCGGGGAGACGCGACCCTGAGCGCGGAATGGGACCCGACGGACCAGGCGCTTCTCCCCTGCCCGGGGCTCGTCGCGCCCCGGGCCCAGCTCCTCGGCACCATCCGAGAGGGCCGGACGACCCTGGACGCCTCGGGGTTCGTCGGAACCGCCGAGGTCCTCCGGGCCCGATCGTCGTCGAGCACCCCCTACGACGCCTGGCTGACCGGGCGGGCACCGCTCGCGCTGCCGGAGAGCGAGCTCGACCTCGCGGTCCAGGAGCTCCCGGTGGACGCCCTCCCCGGCCTCTGCGGCCGGGCCACCGGCAGCCTCGTCGGCGAGCTACGGGCCCGGCGGCTCTTCTCCGAAGCGCCGGAGCTCGAGCTCGCCGCCGCCACCCCCGACTTTCGGGTCCGGGGGGGAGCCCGGGTGCGGGCGACGGCGACGGGTACCCTGGACGGGCGGCGGGGCCTCGATATCGGTGCCCAGCTCCGCTGGCCCGGGGGTGAACGAGCGGAGCTCGATCTGGCCCTTCCCGTCCGCTGGGGCGGGCCGGAGCACCCCCTGCCGAGCCGGGTTCCGGGCTCGTCCCTCGAGACGGTGGCTCGCTTCTCCGCCGCCCCCATCGCCCCGCTCCTGCTCCCCATCGGGGAGATCGCCGAAGCCCGGGGTTATCTGACCGGCGAGGTTCGGATCCACGGGCCCCTCGAGTCGTTCCAGGTCGACGGCGAGGTCGTCCTCGAAGAGGGTGCCCTCGACGTGGTCCCGCTGGGACAGCAGCTCCGGGACGTGCGGGGCACCCTGGACTTCCGCGGGGATTGGGTGCGCCTGGCGGACCTGCGGGCCCGAGACGGGGACGGGGTGGTGCGGCTCGACGGCAGTCTGTCCTTCGCGGGGCTGGCTCCCCGAACCGCCGACCTGGCGATCAACGCCCAGGACTTCCCCGTCCGGCAGCAGGGGTCGGTCCTGGCACGGGTGGGCACGAGCGCCCGCCTCGTCTCCGAATTTCTCGCGGAAGAGGCCCAGGTCGACCTCGACCTTCGGCAGCTCGACGTCGCCCTGCCGGAGCAGTCGAGCTCCACGGTCCAGGGCCTCGACCCCCACCCGGACGTCGAGGTGGTGGGCCGCCGGGGGGACGATCGGCCCGACGGGGACGGCCCAGCCCCCTACCACTTCGTATTCGACGTCGAGACCCTGGGGTCCGCCTGGGTGCGGCGAAGCGATTTCTCGGCGGAGGTGCGGGCCCGCCTCGATGCGGAGGTGATCGGGGGCAGCCTGCGCCTCGCCGGCACCGTGGAGCTGCTACGGGGGATCTTCGAGGTGTTCGGCAAACGCTTCGAGGTGCAGCGGGGCGGGCTGGCCTTCTCCGGGTCGGAGGAGCTCGATCCCGGGGTGAGCTTGGTCGCCGTGCATACCCTTCCGGCGGGGGACGACACGGTCACGGTGATCGTCGGAGGCACCCTCCTCGCCCCGACCGTCGATTTCACCAGCACCCACCCGACCTGCCGCGCCGACGAAGAGGTCATCGCCCTCCTGGTGAGCGGGGCCTGCAGCGTCGCCGACACCTTCGCCGCCTCCGGCGAATCGACGGAGGCGGAGCAGCAGGCCTTGAACTTCCTGGCCGGGATCACCGCGGGCGTCCTCACCCTGGGGGCTCGGCGACAGTTCGGAGAGCTCGTCCCCGTCCTGGTGATCGAAAGCGGAGACACGGCCTTTCAGAGTGCTAGGGTCCGGGCCGGTTTTCGGGCGGACTCCCTCGTACCGGACTTCCTCCGGGGGGTCATCCGCGGCCTCTACATCGAAGGACAGGTGACCGCCGAGCAGGGAGCCGCCGTCGCCGGCGCAGGCCAGGACGCGTCGGAGGGACCGTCCGGCGCCGCCTTCTCCGGCGGGTTCCTCTTCGAGCTCCGTTTCCCCTATGACCTCGTCGGCCGGACGACCTTCGAGTCTTCATCGAACGCATGGAGCGTCGACCTGACATGGGAGCCATGAGAAAGCTGTTTGGAACCGACGGGGTTCGGGGATTGGCGAACGCCGGGGAGATGACCCCGGAGATGGCCTTCCGGCTGGGAGCTGCGGTCACCCTGCGCTGCCGTAAAGACGGGCGGCGCTGCCCCCGGATCGTGATCGGCAAGGACACCCGGCTGTCCGGCTACCTCTTCGAGACCGCCCTCGCCTCCGGGGTCTGCGCCCTGGGCGGCCGGGTGCTCCTGTCCGGGCCCCTCCCGACCCCAGCCATCGCCCACCTCACGACCAGCATGCGGGCGGATGCGGGATTCGTGGTGAGCGCCTCCCACAACGCCTACCAGGACCAGGGCATCAAGGTGTTCGGGCCGGATGGGTTCAAGCTGCCGGACGACGTCGAGGTCGAGCTCGAAGGGATCATCGCCGGGGACGCCATCGACCGGGGGCGACCGACGGGCACCCGGGTCGGCCGCGCGGAACGTCTCGACGATGCCACGGGGCGCTACGTGGCGTCGGTCAAGGCCTCGTTTCCCTCCGAGCTCGCCCTCGACGGGGTCAAGGTGGTGGTCGACGCCGCCCACGGCGCCGCCTACCGGACCGCCCCCCTGGTCTTTTCCGAGCTCGGCGCGACCGTCTTCCCCCTGGGCGTCCGGCCGAACGGGAAGAACATCAACAAAGACGTCGGCGCCCTCCACCCGGAGAACGCCGCCAAGGAAGTCCGGAAGCGCAAGGCGGACCTCGGCATCGCCCTCGATGGGGACGCGGACCGGGTGATCGTCCTCGACGAACGGGGGGACCAGGTCGACGGGGATGCGATCATGGCGCTGTGCGCGACGCGGATGCTGCGGGAGCGGCGCCTCCGAAAGCGCACGCTGGTCGCGACGGTGATGAGCAACCTGGGGCTCGAGCGGGCCATCGCCCGGGAAAAGGGCAAGCTGGTCCGGACGGCGGTGGGCGACCGCTACGTGGTCGAGGCGATGCGCAAGCATGGCTACAACTTCGGCGGGGAACAGTCCGGCCACATGATCTTCCTCGACCACGCCACGACGGGAGACGGGCTCGTCGCCGCCCTCCAGCTCCTGGCCATCGTCATTCGGGAAGGTCGCCCCCTGTCCGAGCTCGCCGGCCAGGCGGTCGAACGGGTTCCCCAGACGTTGCTCAGCGTCACCCTGCCGGATCGCCGGAGCCTCGAGGAGATGCCCCGGACCATGGGGGCGGTCCGGAGCGCGCAGCAGCGCCTCGGGGCCGAGGGGCGGGTGCTGGTGCGCTGGAGCGGCACCGAGCCCAAGCTTCGGGTCATGGTCGAGGGACCGGACCCGAAGGCCATCGAAACCCTCGCCCGTACCATCGCCGACGAGGCCGTGGTCGAGCTCCAGCCGGCCTGATCGACGTGGTCGCCGGCGGGCCGAGTGCCTGGAATGGTGATGGCGCTTTTCAGCGGACGGCGCCCCGGCGGGGCAAGGTGACCAGCACCTCCTCCGGCTCGACGCGAACGTCGACGTTCGCCGGGACGCCGTGCACCCTCACCGCCGACGGAACGTCCCGGCTGCCATCGGGAATGTCCTCCGTCGACACGGTGGGGATCACCGCCTCCGGCTCGATGCGAGCGACCACCCCGGGCGGCCCGACGACGGTGATGGTCACCCGGGGCGGCCGCACCCGGGTGCGCAGAGGGGCTTCCGGCACCGCTACCTGGGTCGGGGGGAAAGTCCGCTCCGCGCGCTCCGGGGACAGCTCGAAGGTGACGGCGACGGTGCTCGGACCCGTCACCTCGAGCCTTGGGTCTCCGAGCACGAGAGGCACCTCCCGCTCGTGGACGCCGGCAGGCAGCCCGACGACGGACACCTCCGCCGTCCGAAGAACGTCGAGCCCATCGATGAGGGATCGCGGCCCCTGAACCTCGACGACGGAGGGCCGAACGCGCGCCGGGTCGGCCACCGCCAGGCCCGCCGGCGGCTCCCCCACGAGCTGGGGGAGCACGGACACCTCCTTGTCGACCCGGTCCTCCCAGCTGAGGGGGACGGAGGCGGGCGTGAGCTGGACGACCCGAACCCCGGCAGGCAGGTCCAGACCCGCCGCGTCGAAGTAGAAGTAGCTCGGCTCGTCCGCCCGAAGGTCCATCTGGAGGGGACCCAGAGCGTCCCGTTGGATGGTGCTGAGGATCGACTGGGTGCCCTGCACGGTGAGGCGGACCCGCTCCGGCACCTCGCTCATCAGCACCCGGTCCGGGTCTTCCGGCAACAGCACGACGACGTCGACGAAGAAGGAACGCTGCGCGTCTTCGGCGCCGCGGACCAGGTAGAAGATGAACAGGCTGGTGAGCACCGCGAGGAGCTTGAGCCCGAAGTCGTCGAAGACCGCTCGGACGACGGGGTGGCGC
>DAPKRP010001055.1:0-8626 GCA_031800515.1 Polyangiaceae bacterium LLY-WYZ-14_1
GGCCGCCCTCGACCAGCTCGCCGAGCACCTGACCGCCCACGCCGACCGGGAGGTCTTCTGCGTCCTCCGCAACATCGACCGCCACCCGAACGGGATCTATCTGCAGGGTCGTCTCGGTTGACCGTGGCGCGACGAGAGGTACCCCGGGCCACCTCATTCCGGGTCCCGAAAGGCTCGCTGCACCGCCCCACGATGAAGCGTTCCAAGCCGCTGAAACTGGTCGTCCGCTCGCTCGAGCAGGGCCGGCAGGGACGGCTCGGTGTGGCTGCTCCGCATCTCCGGCAGATGCATGAACGTTTCCCAAAGGTGGCGTTTGGCGGAAACGGCACCCTGGAGCAGCTCGATCTCGAGGACCTCGGAAAGCGGCGACCGCTCGGAGACACGCCGGTTCGGCTTCAGTCGTCCGAGTTTTTCGCCCACGGCGGCCGCCGCCTCCTTGGCCGGAGCGTGGGTGGGGGCGCCCAGGGCCTCGCATAACGTCCGCAGGGACGACAGATCCTCTTCGAGGTCCCGTGCGATCACGGCGAGATCGGCGCCCGCGGGGCGACCTTCCTCTGCGCTCGCAGCCCGCTTCGCGAGCTCCACGCCACCTCGCGCGCCCGCCAGATGGTCCGACAAGTACAGGTGAAACAGTTGCTCAGCGTCTTCCGTCATCGACACGGTTCGTTGGCCCCTCGGTGGACGTCGCAAGCCTCACGAGCTCCCGTGGCCGCCTCGGGGATCAGCCCGTGTGGGCGACGAGGAACGCCTCGACGGCCTGCATGTCGGCGGGGGGCGGGGTCTCGAAGCGGAGGGGGGCGCCGGTCATCGGGTGGGCGAAGGCGAGGACGGCGGCGTGAAGGGCCTGGCGGTCGAGCCCGCGGGCCGCCTCCCGGAGCATCGGGTCCCGGGGAGGCCGGCCGTAGACCGGGTCCCCCAGCACGGGATGCCCGTGCTCGGCGAGGTGGACGCGGATCTGATGGGTGCGGCCGGTCTCGAGGCGGCAGACGACCTTGGCGGCCCGCTCCCCATAGCGGGCCCGGGTCTCGACGTGGGTGACCGCCCGCCGCCCCCGGGGGACCCGGGTGGTGAAGCGTTTCCGATCCGTCGGGTGGCGGCCGTGGAGGGTGTCGTAGGTGACCGCCTCTGGCGGGTGGCCGAGGACCAGGGCGAGGTAGCGGCGCTCGAGGTCGTGGGCCGCGAAGATCGCGGTCAGGCGGTCCCGGGCCTGGCCGCTCTTCGCGACCACCATCACGCCGCTCGTGTCCTTGTCGAGGCGGTGCACGATCCCGGGTCGAGGGGGCCCGCCGGCGGTGCCGAAGGACCCCGGGTCGAGGCCGGTGTGATGGAGCACGGCGTTCACCAAGGTCCCGTCCGGGTGCCCGGGCGCCGGGTGGACCACGAGCCCAGCGGGCTTGTCGACCACCAGGAGATGCGGGTCCTCGAACAGCACCGCGAGAGGGATCGGCTGGGGGGCAGCGGCGCTCGGCGGCGGCGGAGCCGGGGAGACCCGAACCACCGCCCCCGGGCGCAGCTTCGGACGCCTGCCGACGGGCACGCCGTCGAGCTCGACCCGGCCCTCCACCATCCAGCGCTGTACGACGCTTCGGGACCAGGCCGGGAACCGGGCGACGATCACCCGGTCGAGCCGGTCCTCCGCCTCGACCTCCGTGAGGGCGAAGAGGAGCGGCCCCGGGACGTCATCCGCCGCGCCGCCCTCCCCCGGCGCGCGCTCCGGCTGCGGGCCTTCCTCCGGCGGGGTCACCACATCGGGGAGGAGACGTTCGCCTTCGACCGCACCAGGATGTCGATGATCGCCCGGTCGTAGAAGTTCTTGCCGAAGAGCTCGGGGGAGACCCGGGACCGGAAGAGCGCCCGACCCTCCTCGATCTCCTCCTCCAGCACCTCGAACAGGTTGTCGCTGGAGATGCCTTCGACGATCTTTTCCTCGTTGTAGAGGGAGAGGTCGCTGGCGATGGCTCGGGCGAGCCGCCGGGCCGCCTCCTCGGTCTCGATGAGCGCCATGCCCGCAGGATCCCGCGGCCTGGTCGACCTGTCCAGAAGCCGGTGCGCCCCGGACCGATCGGGGTCACGACAGACGGCGAGGCGGTGGGAGGTGTAGGCGGGCTCGGCCCGCGGGACCCTACGTCCCGATCGCCGGGCCGCCCTTGGCGACCGCGCGGTCGTAGGCGGGTCGCGACTTCATCCGCTGCATCCAGCGTCGCAGTCCCGGGTAGGCCTGGGCGCCAACCCTCCCCCGGGCGAAGGCGGCCTCGACGGGATAGCTGAGCTGGATGTCGGCGGCGGAGAACGTGCCGACGAAGTGCTCTTTGGACCCGAGAAGCTCTTCGAGAAAGCCCATGTGGAGGTCGATCTCAGGCTGGGTGAACAGATCGTCGACGTTGCCCGCGATGCGCTTGGCGATGGGCTTGACGAAGAAGGGCAGGGGCGCATCCCGAAGCCGGTCGAAGATGAGCCGCACCAGGAGGGACGGCATCATGGACCCCTCCGCGAAGTGCATCAGGGCCCGGTATTCCCGGCATGCTGGCGTACCGGGCTCGGGACGGAACCGCCCGCCTCCGAGGTTCTCCGCCAGGTGCTCCAGGATCGCCCCGCTTTCGTAGAGCACGACCTCGCCGGGGAGGGACACGATGGGCGCCTTGCCCAGCGGGTGGACCTGCCGGAGCGCCGGGTCTGCCCGAAACGTCTTCGGGTCGCGGCGGTAACGGACCAGCCGATAGGGCACCTCGAGCTCCTCGAGCATCCAGAGCACCCGGTGGGATCGGGACTGCTCGAGGTGATGGACGGTGATCAGGGGCGTGTCCGCATCGGTCATCCGCCGCCTCTACCCCGGCCGAGGGGGCCCGTCACCCTGGCGGGATCCCCCGACCCCGCGACGGAGTCCGCCGGGTCGCTGCGGACCACCAAGGGGAACCTGTAGCAGTTCGTTGCGAGGGGTCTCCCTGAACGGCGTCTAGGGGTTGTATCCACACCCGAGCCGTCGAGCTCAACGCGCCTCGGGAAGACCTCGATGCTCCGCCCTGGTGAATCTCCGCGCCGTCGCGCAAGCGGCCTACCAAGCGTCGGAGCAGCTCTCCTTCTCCTTTGGCGCGGTCCTGTCGTACGACTTCGGGCAGCTGCTGCCGCTGCCGCACCTCGACCTGGATTGGCAACCGACCCGCCGGGACCGGCACGACCCCGAGGAATCCACGATGAATACTTTGCGCATCCATACCTCCACGATCGTGCTGGCGCTCCTTACCGTCGGCACCGCCGCCTGCGGCGACGGCGGCGGGGCCGGCGACGGGCTCGCCCGTCCGGCGGACTACATCCGCGGCAGCCGCGCAACCCGGCTCGTCATCGAGCTCGACACGGTCGAGGGTAAAGCGCCCCGGGCCGGCGTGGCGGACGCCCTCACCGCCGGCCTCGCTCCCTTGCTCGACAAGCCCGACGGGGTCGTCGTCGAGGTGGATCAGACCGATCTTCCGGCGGAGGGCGAGGACCGCGTGTGGACGTTCTCCGCGCTCCAGGACCTGGCGGACCGGACCTTCGACGTGCCCCGGCCCGAGGGCACCATCGCCCTTCACACCCTGTGGCTGGACGGCCGATTCGAGTCCGGCGGCGTCCTCGGCGTCGCCTGGGCCAATCGGCACGTCGCCATCTTCAGCGATTTCCTGGACCGGAGCTGTTTTCGCCTGCTCCCGGGCATCCAGGAGGCTGTCTGCGTCGCCGCCGAGGAGGCGATTTGGACCCACGAGGTCGGCCACGTGCTCGGCCTCGTGAACAACGGCATCCCCATGGTCGAGGACCACCAGGACGAAGAAAACGGCGCCCATGACGACAGCCAGGACTGCGTCATGTACTGGGCCTACGAGAACGCGAGCCTTGTCGATCTCATCCGCGACGACGTGATGTCCGGGAACGAGACAGACCTGGGTTTTGACGACGCTTGCCTCGCCGACCTGGCGGCGGTCCGGGACGGCGCGCGCCTCTGACGTCGCTCGAACGTCAGGACCTCGGGAGGAAGCCTCGGGCGGCCGCTGCCGTTCAACCCGGGGACGCGGCCTCCGGGTGGGTGCGTCGGGAGGGAAGGATGCGGTCGAAGAGACCCGCGACGAGCCGTTGGCCGTCGTCGAAGGCCAGGTAGAGGGCTGGCACGATGAAGACCAGGATGAAGGTGGCGAAGAGAATGCCGAAGCCCAGGCTGATCGCCATGGGGACCAGGAACTTCGCCTGCACGGAGGTCTCGAAGATCATCGGCATCAGCCCGAAGAACGTGGTCAAGCTGGTCATCAGGATCGGGCGCACGCGGCGGGCGGCTCCGTCGACCACCGCCTGGAAGCGAGACGCGCCGCCCTCCCGCAGCTCGTTGATCGCGACGACCATGAGCAGGGAGTCGTTGACCACCACGCCGGAGAGGGCGACCAGGCCGAACATGCTGCTCAGGCTGAGCCCGTAGCCCAGAAGCAGATGCCCCCCGACGGCGCCGACGAAGCCGAAGGGGATGGCGACGAGCACGATGAGCGGCTGTAGATAGCTGCCGAAGGCCACCGCGAGAATCGCGTACATGACCACGATGGCGATGGCGAAGCCGGTAAGCAGCGCCCCGATGCTCTCCCCCTGCCGCTGCTGCTGGCCGCCGGGCATGTGGCGCAAGCCCGGATAGCGTTCCTCGACCTCCGGGAGTACCTCGGCCCGGAGCCGCCTCATCACCCGGTTGGCGTTGGTCGTGCCGGTGACGTCGGCGGTCACGTTGACGGATCGATTCATCTCGTAGCGCTCGATGCTGGTGAAGGCCCTGTCCCGGGTGATCCGGGCCGCGTCGGAGAGGGCCATCTCGCCGCCCCCGGCCAGGGGCAACACCAGAGATCGGACGTCTTCCAGGGAGCGCCGCTCCTCCTCCGGTAGGCGCACGTAAACCCGCACCTCGTTCCGACCGCGCTGAAACCGAAACGCCTCGAGGCCGAAAAAGGCCCCTCGGAGCTCCTGGGCGAGGTCGGTGGCGGTGAGCCCTGCCGCCCGGCCCTCGGGCGTGACCTCGACGTCGAGGCGGGGTTTGCCGCGGGTGAAGCCGTCGTCCACGTCGACGACCCCGGCGTAGCTCGCCAGGGCGTCGGCGATCTCCCTCGCCGCCGCCTCGAGGCGGTCTCGGTCTTCGTGGGTGAGGCGGAGGTTGATCGGCGCCCCCGCCGTCGCCCCGGTGCTGAAGGTGTAGACGATGGTCTCCGCCCCGGGGAGCTGGCCGACGCGCTCCCGCCAGCGGGCGACGAACTCGCTCGACCGGAGGTCCCGGTCCGCCGCCGAGACCAGGTCGACGGTGACCATGGCGACGTGAGAGCCCGACGGAGGAGGAGCCACCGACTCCTGGTCCCGCTTCCGCTGAAGGCCAAGCTGGGCGTAGACCCCCTTGACCATCTCCGGGTCCCCGGCCTCCTCGGCCGTCTTCCGGGCGGCGACCTCGAGCCGTTCCAGGACGTCCCGGGTCACGGGCAGCGGCGTGCCCACGGGCATGGTCAGGTTCGCGGAGACCTCGTCGTCCTCGATCCGCGGGAGGAAGCTGAAGTCGAGCCGCCCCCCGAGGCGCAGCCCCACCGCGACCAGCAGGAGTGCGACCCCGACCGCCAACGTCAGGTAGCGGTGCGCCGAGGTGAGTCGGACGGCGGGGACGTAGCGCCGGTCGACGGCGCGCTCGAGACCGTCGCTGACGTCGTCGGACCGAAGCCGCGCCATCAGCCAGAGGAAGGGCGTCAGCAATAGCTCCAGCAGCCGCGGCATCGGATGGGACAGGTGCGCCGGCAGGATCAGCAGCGCCTCCACCAAGGAGCCCAGGAGCACCAGGATCACGACGATGGGGATGTTCCGGAAAAACTCCCCGCTCACCCCGGGCACGAACAGCATCGGGGTGAAGGCGATGCACGTGGTGGCGATGGAGAACATCACCGGCCGGGCGACCTCCCGGGCACCGCCGATCGCGGCGTCGAAGGCAGACGCTCCCTCCCGCTGGCGCCGGTAGATCGCCTCGCCCACCACGATGGCGTCGTCGACCACCAGCCCCAGCACGATGATGAAGGAGAATAGGCTGATGATGTTGATCGAGACGTCGAAGGCGGGCAGCGGTAGGATCGCGCCGAGGAACGAGATCGGGATCCCCAGGGTCACCCAGAAGGCGAGCCGCGGCTCGAGGAACAACGCCAGCACCAGGAGGACCAGGGCCAGCCCGAGGTAGCCGTTCCGCAACAGCAACCCGACCCGGTCTTCGTAGATGGTCGAGATGTCGTTCCAGACGGCGAGGCCCAGGCCTTCCGGCAGCTCGTCGACCCGGTCCTTCGCGAACTGTCGCGCCGCCCCGGCGACCTCGAGCGGCGTCTGCCGCCCTACCCGATAGACGTCGATCCGGATGGCCCGCTCCCCGTCGTAGAAGGCGGCCCGGTCGAGGTCCTGAAAGCCTTCCTCGACCTCGGCGATCTCCCCGAGGCGGACGACCTGGCCGCCGTCCGGATCCGCCTGAAGCACGATGTCCCGGTACTCTTCGGCGGTCTCCCGGCGCTCGGCGGTGCGTACCCGCACCTCGCCAGCGTCCGTCTCGACGTCGCCGGCGGGCAGGTCGATGGAGCTCGACCGAACCAACTGAGCGACGGAGGCGAGGGTGAGGTTCCGGCGACGGAGCTCGTCCCGGGAGACCTCGACGCTGATCTCGTGGGGGCGGACCGCGGCGAGCTCGACCAGGGTGATCTCGTCGAGCTCGATGAGCTCGTCCCGGATCTCCTCCGCCAGGCTCCGGAGATGCCCGACGTCCGTCGGACCGTGGAGGATCAGGGAGAGCACCTGCTGGCGGTTCGTCGCCAGGCTGATGATCGGTCGTTCGCTCTCTTCCGGAAAGGACGTGATCCCCCGGACCGCGTTCTCGACGTCGGCGAGAAGCTGGTTTCGGTCCGCCCCGAGCATGAGCTCGACGGCGACGAGCCCGCTGCCCTCGTCGGCGAAGGACTCGACCTCTTCTACCCCTTCGATCGCCCGGACCTCTTCCTCGATGGCCCGCAGCACGCCGTCTTCGATCTCCTCCGGGCTCGCCCCGGGATAGGGGACCTCGACGGTCACCAGGTCCAACGTGACCCGAGGGAACACCTCCTTGGCGAGGCGCGGCAGCATGATGAGCCCGCCGACCAAGAGCACCAGCATCAGCAGGTTCGCCGCCACCCGATGCCGGGCCATCCAGGCGATGGGCCCGCCCCCCTCGCCGGGTCCGGCGGGAGCGTCCCTGCCCTCCGGGGTCGGGGCCGGATCCTCCGGGTCGCGGGAGCCGGTCATCGGGGACGCCGGTTGGCGTAGCGGATGGACGGTCCGGCCTCTTCCTCCGGGACGATCCGGAGGGCCATACCCTCGACCGGCGTCGGCAGGCGACTCGTGACCACCCGGTCCCCGGCGTCGAGGCCCTGGTCGACCCACACCTGGTCCGCGCTGGTCCAGGCGACCCCGACCTCTCGGATCGCCAGGGTGGCGGGACGTTCCGGAGCGTCGGCGGCGCTCGGGTCATCGTCGTCCTCCGAGGAGGGCTCGGCGACCCAGACCGTATCCCCTTCATGAAGGGCGACCCGGGGCAGCCGAGCGACGTCCTCGAGGGGCCGGGCCCCGAGGCTCACGTCCACACGAGCCCCGAGCAAGAGGGGCAGCCCCGGCGGCTCCTCGGCGTCGAGGCCGAGGGGGTCTTCCACCACGACGAGCACCCGGGCGAGCTGTCCCCGGCGGTCGAGCTCGCTCTGCACCCGGAGCACGCGCCCGGGGTGGACCACTTGCCGCTGGCCGGTCTCCAGGATCACCTCGGCGGCGGACCCCTCGTCTGCGCCGTCGACACCCGGGATGTTCAGGGCGCCGAGCTTGTCGACCGGCACCGCGGTCCGCACCCAGAAGCGGTCGCTCGCCACGAGCTCCGCGACCATCGTCTGGGGGGAGACGGTCTCCCCGAGCCCGACCTGCTCGGCGACCACCGTGGCGTCGAAGGGCGCTTCGATCCGTGTCCGGCGCAGGTCGAGTCGCGCCCGGCGCAGGCGACTACGCGCCCCTTTCACCTCGGCCTCCGCGGTTTCCACCTGGGGAACGCGCAGGGCGAAGGGGGTGGGTGCCTCGATCTCCGGGTCGAATCGCTCCCAGGACTCCTCGGCCACCGCCTGCCGGTTGCGCGCTTCCTCGAGGGCGAGCTCGGCCTGGGCGAGCTCGCCCTTCCGGGTTTGGACGGCGAGGCGGTAGTCCGAGGGGTCGATGCGGAGGATCAGGTCGCCTTCTTCGACGATGCCTCCCGCTTCGAGCTGGGGGTGGCGCCAGACGACCTTGCCGCTGACCTGGGGGGTGATGCGGACGTCCCGGGCGGCGACGACCTCCCCCTGGGCCCGGACCTCCACCTCTCCGGACCCCAGGGAGACCCGTTCGACGAGCACCGGGTTGGGCTGCCGTGGCCGCTCCGCCCGGGTCGGCGTCGGCCGGGTCCGGACCAGCAAGAAGACCACCAGGGCGCCGGCGGCGACCACGAGGAGGGGCGGCAGCACCCGCCGGACCAGGTGCCTGCCTCGGGAGGCGTCACCGTCGGGCTCCCGCTCCACCCCGTCGTCGTTCCGCCCCGCCTCGTCCCGCCCTGATCCCCGCCTTCGTCCCG
>DAPKRP010001056.1:0-6079 GCA_031800515.1 Polyangiaceae bacterium LLY-WYZ-14_1
CGTCCGGCGGGGCCAGCTCGAGATGGCCTTCGTCGTGCACGAAGGGCGAGCGGTGATGCGCCTGGTGAAGACCGCGAAGCGGACCGGCGACCAGCTCGAGGTCGTCTCGGGCCTCGAGCCGGGGGAGGTCATCGTGGTGGACGGGGCAAGGGACCTCGCCGATGGCCAGCGGGTCGCGTTGCCGACCGAGGTGTCGTCGTGAGCGGCGCCGACCGTTCCGATGACGTCGGGGTCAGCGGACGCATCGCCCGGGCCTTCATCGACGCCAAGCTCACCCCGCTCATCATCGTGACCACGGTGCTCCTCGGTGTCGGGGCTACGGCGATGCTTCCCCGGGAAGAAGAGCCGCAGATCAAGGTCCCCATGGTCGACGTCATGGTGCGGATGCCCGGCTCGACCGCCAAGGAAGTCGAGGAACGGGCGACCCGGCCCATGGAGCAGCTGCTCTGGGAGGTGCCCGGCGTGGAGTACGTCTACTCCATGTCCCGACCCGGCGAGTCCCTGGTCATCGTGCGCTTCGAGGTGGGGAGCGAGGCCGAGGACGCCCTCGTCCGGCTAAACCACAAGCTTCAGTCGAACTACGACCGGATCCCCCACGGCGTCTCGTCGCCGCTCATCAAGCTGCGTTCCATCGACGACGTCCCGGTGCTGGCGCTCACCTTTCACAGCGACCGCTACGACCACCTGACCCTCCGTCGGCTCGCCGCCCAGGTGGAGGACGAGGTGAAGCAGGTCGACGATGTGGCCGAGACCCGACTCATCGGAGGCTTTCAGCGCACGGTCCGGGTGCTCCTCGACCCCGGGAAGCTCGCTGGCCGAAACCTGAGCCTCGCCGGCATCGTGCCCGTGCTCCAACAGAACAACCGCCAATTCCGGGCGGGCGGGCTCACCACGGCGAACCGGGAGGTCATGATCGACACCGGGGCGTTCCTACGAAGCGCCGAGGATGTCGGCGACATCGTGGTCGGTGCGAACGCCGGTCGCCCGGTCTACCTGCGGGAGGTCGCGGAGATCGTCGATGGCGCTCCCGAGCCCAGTCAGTACGTCTTCCACGGAGAGGGCGCCGCCCGGTCGCCGAATGCCGGGGAGCGCCCGGCGGTCACCCTGACCGTGGCCAAGCGGCCAGGCACGAACGCCGTGACCGTCACCGACACCGTCATCGCCAAGGTCGACACCCTGAAGGGTTGGATCATCCCCGGTGACGTCGGCGTCGCCGTGACCCGGCACTACGGCGAGACGGCTTCCGAGAAGTCGAACGAGCTGCTCTTCCACATGGGCATCGCCGTGGTGAGCGTGTCGATCCTCATCCTGCTGACGCTTGGCTGGCGGGAGTCGGGGATCGTGGCGCTGGCCATCCCGTCGACCCTGGCCCTCGCGTTGGTGGTTTTCTACCTCGCGGGCTTCACGCTCAATCGGATCACCCTCTTCGCCCTCATCTTCTCCATCGGTATCCTCGTCGACGACGCCATCGTCGTCGTGGAGAACATCGTCCGGCACGTTCGGCTCCCAGAGAACCGCGGGCGGAGCCGGCTGCGGGTGGCGGTCGAGGCGGTGGACGAGGTCGGGAACCCGACCATCCTGGCCACCTTCACGGTCATCTTCGCCGTCCTGCCCATGGCCTTCGTCGGCGGGCTGATGGGTCCCTACATGCGACCCATCCCCATCGGGGCGAGCGCGGCGATGCTGTTCTCACTGCTCATCGCCTTCATCGTCACGCCTTGGGCGGCGGTTCGCATGCTACGTCGGGAACGGGGCGGCGACGAAGGGGGCGGGGCGTCGCCGGGCGGCGCCGGGAGGGAAAAGGACGCCCCCGCCCCGGCCCGGACGACCGCCGGGGCCGGCAGCCACGAGAACCACGGCGATGACGGCCACGGCCACCCGGAGGACCTGTTCACCAAGGCCTACCGGCGGATGATGGGTCCCTTGATCCTATCCGTGCCGGCCCGCTGGGCGTTCTTGGGGCTCATCACCGCCCTCCTGGGCGGGGCGATGGCGCTCGTCGGGGTCGGCTTCGTGAAGGTCAAGATGCTGCCCTTCGACAACAAGAGCGAGTTTCAAGTGATCCTCAACACGCCGGAAGGGAGCTCCCTCGAGCATACGGCGCGGGTCGCCCGGGAGGTCGCCCAGGCCATTCGGGAAGAGCCCGAGGTTCTCGACTACCAGGTCTACGTCGGCACGGCGGCGCCCACGAACTTCAATGGGCTGGTCCGCCACTACTTCGCCCGGGAAGGGGCCCACGTCGCCGACCTCCAGATCAACCTGACGCCCAAGCACCACCGGTCGGCCCAGTCTCATGAGATCGCTAAGCGCGTGCGCCCCCGGGTCGCCGAGATCGTCGAACGCTACGGCGCGCGGGTGGCCATCGCCGAGGTGCCGCCCGGGCCCCCAGTGCTGCAGACGCTAGTCGCCGAGGTCTACGCCCCGACGCCGGAGGCGCGCCGCGCACTGGCCGGCGAGGTTCGGGAGATCTTCAAGTCGACGGAGGGCGTCGTCGACGTCGACTGGTACTTCGAGGACGACCAGGAGCGGGCCCGGTTCGCCATCGACAAGGAAAAGGCCGCGCTCCACGGGGTGAGCCCGGCCACCATCTCCCATACCCTCGAGATGGCCGTGACGGGGACCTCGGTCGACCTGGTCCACGTGCCCCGGGAACGAGAGGACGTGAACCTCGTCTTGGAAGTGCCCCGGGACAAGCGGTCGATCCCCGAGGATCTGCTCGGCATTCGGGTACGCTCCGGCGACGCCAACGCCCTCCCCGAGCCCGTTCCTGGGGAAGCGCCACCGCTGGTTCCCCTCCGGGAGCTCGTCCGCATCGAGCGCCAGCCCGACGAGAAGACCATCCACCACAAGAACCTGAAGCCGGTCATCTACGTCGTCGGCGACGTCGCCGGCGAGGTGGAGAGCCCGGCCTACGCCATCTTCGAGATGAACGAGCGCCTGGCGGCGTTGGACCCGGCCGCCTTCGGAGGTGCCAGTACCGAGGTGGCGATCACCAACCTCGAACAGCCCTTCACGGACCGGGAGCCGGCGATCAAGTGGGACGGGGAGTGGCACGTCACCCTCGAGGTCTTCCGGGACCTGGGCATCGCCTTCGCCGTCGTGCTGATGCTCATCTACATCCTGATGGTCGGCTGGTTCCGGTCCTTCGTCACCCCGGTGGTGGTGATGGCGGCCATCCCCTTTTCCCTTGTCGGCATCCTTCCCGCCCACGGCGCGATGGGGGCCTTCTTCACGGCGACATCGATGATCGGCTTCATGGCTGGCGCGGGAATCGTCGTGCGCAACTCGATCATCCTCGTCGACTTCATCGAGCTACGCCTCCGGGAAGGTATGCCCATGGCGGAGGCGGTGGTCGACGCGGGCGCCGTGCGCTTCCGTCCCATGCTTCTGACGGCGATGGCTGTTGTCGTAGGTGCCGGCGTGATCCTCGCGGACCCGATCTTCCAGGGCCTGGCCATCAGCCTGATCTTCGGTGAGATCGCGTCCCTGCTGGTGAGCCGCATGGCGGTGCCGGTGCTCTACTACATGGTCTATCAGCGCCGCCTCCCGGAGTCGGTGCGGAAGGACGCCGGCGCCTCGTCGTCGTATTCCTCGTCGGCGCGCCCGGTCTGAACTAAGCCAGAACGGGGCCATCGTCTCGACGCCCCGAAGGCAGACTGAGCGGCCATTGGCGTTACCGCTCGGAGCCGCTTCAACGAAATAGAGATGCGGAGCCCGGGGGCAGACACCCCCGGGCTCCTGTCCATCAGCGGTTCGGAGCCACCTGTCCGACGGCCGTGGGAAGCGCCTCCCCGAACAGGGTCAGGTACACCATGCGGTAGATGTCCGTGTTGTCGAAGCGGACATAGAACGGCTTTTCATCCGGACCAAGCCGAAGAAAACGAATGGGTAGCTCCGCGTTGAGAAGCCGGGCGTTGAGCCCCTCAGCGCGGGTGACGATGCCACCCGCCGTGTCGTTGATGGCACCCCAGACGAGCCCGAACTCGAGGTTGGCGTCGGTGACCGTCCCACCGCCGAAGCTCCCGAGACCGGTCTCGTCGAAATTCGCGAAGGCCTCGTCCCCGCCGGTGCGGGCGTCGCTGAGGGCGTCGGGGGCGGCGAGGAAGGCCGAGGTCTCCCGGCCTTCGATGCCGTCCAGGAAGCCACGCGAGTTCGCCGACGCGATGTCGTCTCCGAAGGATTCGAAGCTCGAGAACTGCGGGTTCACGGTGGTGAAGGTCACGAGGTCATCCGGGTTCGGGGTCTCGCAGGTGTCCTTCGGATCGTCCACGTCTTCATCGCAGGCGATCGGGTTGAACGGCGTGCTGGTCGCGACGCCGCGCAGGGCGTTCACCTGCATCCCGCTGCCGTCGCTGTCCGCGGCGGTGATCAGGAGCGTCCGTGGGTCACCATCCCGTCGGAAGGCACCCGTGCGGTTCACGAAGTCCCGGGCGACACCGATGAGGTCGTCCGCCCGCTTCAGCGCTCGCAGTGTGCCGATGCCATTGTGATTGTTCGGCATGTTGTCCGTGCTCTCGACCTCGGCGACGAGCGCGAAGTTCGTCCGCTTGAGGTCCGCCTTGCGCTCGAGGATGAGGAGCGCCATCTCCATCATCTCGGCAGGCGTCGGTGGATTGAAGCCAAAGGGGTTTTCCGGGTCATTGAAGCGTGCGCCCCAGAGAACGAGACGCCCGATCTTGCGCTTCGCGTCCTCCTCGGAGAGGTCGGCCACCTCGTAGGGGAGCGGGTCGCCGTCGGCGCGGATGATGCCGCGGTCGATGAGCGTCTCTTCTTCCTCGTCATTGAACATGTCGTTGTTGGCAAAGAGCCCAAGGACCTTCGGCGCGTAGAATCGGCTCCACGGCCAACGCGCGTGTCGGATGCGTTCCATCAGCTCGTCGAACTCGGCCCGAGTCCGAATGACGACCCAGCCGTCGGCTCGAGCTTCCTGAAGCAGGTTCCGGCCATCCTCGCGCGTCGGGAGGCCCACCTCCTCGGCGCCCTTGTGCACGAAGCAGTCCAGTTCGGGATGGTCGAGGGTCGGCGCGGTCGTGCACTGGGGGATGCCCACGGGAAGGAAGAACCGCTCGCCCCCCCCCAGGATGACCTGCGGATCCTCGTCCTCGCCGTCGGTGATGTCACAGTCGACGGCGCCGGGCTCGATCGCGGAAAGGTCGATCCCGTCCATCAGACCGCTGCAGCCCGTGTCCGTCGGGCCGTTGAAGCCAGGGCGGCCGGCGAGGAGCTGGAGGGAGTGGAGCTCGGGCTGGCCCCGATTGTCGGTCTCGGCGAGGAACGCACCGGTTCCCGGTTCGCCGGCGACGTCGCCGTCGTTGACGATGCCGATGGGCCGACCCCGGTTGCCCGCTTCCCGGAGAAAGCTTCCGGGGTAACCGGACAGGGCGAGGATCTCCCGTCCTCGGTCGCGACCGTAAGACTCCGGACCTTGCGGCTTGTAGCCGAAGCCGTGGGCGGTGGCCCCGCCGTTCGAGGTGCCGGTCAGCTGGTCACTCATGTGGCCACGGTAGACCGCCGTGGCGGGCATGCGGTCCCATTCGAGGGCCCCATCCGCACCCTCCCAGAACATGCGCGCGGCGTTCCAGTGGTTGAGGGCACTGCCATCCGGGTGAATGAAGATCGCGTTCCCGGTTCGGCCGAACCCTCCGCCGAAGGATCCGAGGCCCGCTTCGACGGCGTCGACGTCGTCGCCTTCGACGGACGCCGCAAGCTCCTCGTCGCACCCTGCGAGCACAGGCATGGTCGCCAGCACGGCGGTGGCCAATACGTACTTGCTGATCCGAAACATCATCGAGGTCTCCTATCTGCGATTCGCTTCGAACGGAGGGGCCGGATCCGACCCCTCCGTCCATAGAGGCCTCATGCTGCGCATCCTCGTGTTTCGCCTCGAAGGTCTGCGTGGAGTTGTCGCGTCCCGGAGCCAACGTTTCATCGACGGCGGACGGTGTACCGGCGACGCCGACGAGGGCGGGCGGGTCTTGCCAGCCGCCGCCGATTTCCCGATGATTGGGCATGGGGGAAATGATGGGGAACACGGATCGCCGATCGAGCCATGCGCCGCCCAGACCGCTGCCGGCGCGGC
>DAPKRP010001057.1:0-4975 GCA_031800515.1 Polyangiaceae bacterium LLY-WYZ-14_1
GTGCGGGATGTGTGGGTGGACTGGCCCTCGGCGCGTTGGTGCTGGGGGTGGGCGTCGGGGAGCCGGTGGCGGCCGGGTCCGAGGCGCCCCGCTGCGCGGGCACCGCGAGCGAGACGGTGGTCTCCCTCGAGGCGTCCTCGAGCTGCCGGGCGGACGAGCTCGGGCTCGCCGAACGCTACTGCGGCGCGGAGCCGGACGGGGAGGTGTGCGCCTTCCTGTCGACGCTGCCCTCGGACGCGACGATGGCCTTCGTGGTGGACGGCGACCAGGTCTGCGCGGCGGCGGTGGACCGGCGGGGCGACCGGGACTTCTACGCGGTGGCGACCTCCCCGGCGCTCCGCCGGCTGGCCGCGGACCCTCGTTGGCAGGCCGACCCGGTGGCGCTCCAGTCCTGGGACGAGGGCTGGATGGCCTTCGACCCCATCGGCGGCTGCGCCAGCTGCAAGGCATCGCCTGCGCGCTTCGACGCCAGGGACTTCCTCGGCTACCGGTGGATCTTGGCCGCCTTCGGCTACGGCTACTGATCCGCTGCCGGGCCGGCGGGCATCCGGCCGGCCCGGCGCCCTCTTGCCGCGAGCCCTCCCCGTCGCGGTTCGGCGCGCTCGCGAGGACGAGGACCATCTCCCGGCTCGGCCGCGACCTCGAGTTCTCGAGGAAGCTGAGGTGCCGCGGCGAGACCTCTGCCTGATGCGCGAGCTCGAGCTGGGTGTAGCGCCGGCGCTTGCGCCAGCGGCGCAGCATCGCCGCGAAGGAGATCTCTTCGTCGGCAGAAAGCGTCACCGTCGCCATCTTACTCGGCGGCGTGGGAACGCCACGCGTGGGGTTGAGCCCGCGTGGTTTCTGCCATGGAGCCCACGACCTCCCGCATCTCGCGACGCAGATCCGCGGACATCATCGCGACGATCAGCGGCGCAGCCCACCGCGGCCTCGCCGTGAAGGCCCACCATACCGTCACTCGGGTGCGGTCCGCGCCTCGTGCTTCGAGGGTCCAGCCTCCAAACATGGGCGCCATCGGAAAGGGGAAGCCGGGGTCCTCGTCGCGAAAGCGCATCTCGATCCAGTGGTACGGGCGGAAGGCCGTTACCTCTTCCGCCCAGCCTGGGCCCCGGCGGCTCTCGCAGCGGCGAACCGCACCCACGCCGAGCGGCGCGTCGCTCTCGACGTTCGAGGATGCGAGGCCGGGGCTGTGCTCGTGGATCGAGGCGAGGTCGGCGACCACCGGCCATAGCGCCTCCCGCGCTACCGGTGCGTCGACCGTCACCTCGAAGCGATGCGCGGTGCCGAAGCGCGGATCGGGCCGGTGGATGAAGCGCGTCAGGCCGTGCCACTGGAGCGCAGCGGCGAGAGCCACACCGAAAGCGATCCCGGCCACGACCGCCACGCCCACGGCGGTGACGCTGGCGCTGAAGAGCCAGAGCAGCGTCGCGGACCCGACCGCCCACAAGAGGTCGGAGGCGATCGTGAACACCGCCCAGCGCAGCCGTGGCGGCTCGACGCGAGCCTGCCAGACGAGGAAAGCGACGAAGGGGACGAGCCCCGCCGCAACGGCCCGGAGCGCGAGGGGAGGCACGTCGCCGAGGTGGGGCGAAAGCGCGTCGGCGAAGGCGAGAAGGGCGAGCGCGCTGAGCATCGAGAGAGTGGCGTTGAAGCGCAAGGCGCGCCGCAGGGGGCGAGCCTGGGGATGGTCGGACATCGGATACCTCCGCGTCCAACCTGGAACGGGCCCGAAGGCCATTCGATGACCTGCGAGGTAAAGCCCACCGGGTCCCCGTAGACGAGCTTCCCCGCGCGCTGGTCCTCGTCTCGACGTACTGCCCGTTTCGTCCTCCCCCGCCCAGCCGTTCCGGGGTCACTCCCGGATGAGCTGCTGGGCGGTGGCGAGGGTGTCGGCCTCTTCGGGGCGTTTGTCGGTCCGCCAGCGGAGGACCCGGGGGAAGCGGACGGCGACGCCGGAACGATGGCGGGTCGAAGGACGGATGCCCTCGAAGGCCAGCTCGAACACCTGGCTCGGCTCGACGGCGCGGACGGGGCCGAAGCGCTCGAGGGTGTGGCCCCGCACCCAGCGGTCGAGGGCGTCGACCTGGTCATCGTCGAGGCCCGAGTAGGCCTTGGCGAAGGGCACCAGGGCGTCGCCGTCCCAGAGGGCGAAGGTGTAGTCGCTGTAGAGGCTGGCCCGCTTGCCGCTCCCGGGGTGGGCGTAGAGCAGCACCGCGTCCAGGGTGTGGGGGGCGACCTTCCACTTCCACCAGTCCCCCTTCCGCCGACCGGCCCGGTAGGGGGAGGCGCGGCGTTTGAGCATGATCCCTTCGACCCCCCGGTCCCGGGATTCCTCTCGAAGTGCCCGGAGCGCCTCCCAGCTGCCCGCGGAGAGCACGGTGCTCGCCCGAAGGGTGGCGCGCCGGTCCGAGTCGTCGGTCTCCTGGGGGACCGGGACCCGCGCTTCGAGCCGTCGTCGCCGTTCGTCGAGGGGGCGGGGGCGCAGGTCCTGACCCCGATCTTCGAGCAGGTCGTAGGCGACGAAGGCGACGGGGGCCTCCGCGAGCACGGCGGGGTCGAGGTCTTTCCGCCCGATGCGGCGCTGCAGTCGGGCGAAGGGAAGCGGCCTGCCCCGCTGAAACGCCAGCAGCTCCCCGTCGAGGACGGTGCCGTCGGGCAGGGCGTCCCGGGCGGCCTCGACCACCTCCGGGAAGCGCTCGGTCAGGAGCTCGTCCCCGCGGGACCAGAGGAACACCTCTCCCCCCCGCCGGATGAGCTGGGCGCGAATGCCGTCGAGCTTCCATTCCGCGAGCCAGTCCTCCCGGGCGCCCAGGGCCTCGGCCGGGTCCGGCCCGCCCGGGGCGCTCTCGATCGGGGACGCCAGGAAGAAGGGATACGGACGGGATCGAGCGTCCCCGCCGGCCGCGCCCGGCGCGGCGTCGGCGTCGGCACCGCCGGGGTCTCGCCCGGACGGCACCGCGTCCACCGGGGCGAGGAGCCGGGCAAGGAGCTCCGGGCTCGGCTCCCAGTGTCCCATCAGGCGGTGGGCGACCACTTCCGTCGGGAGCTCCCCGAGCTCGGCGAGCGCCCGGACGACGAGCGTCTTCGAGACCCCGACCCGGAGCTCGCCGGTCAACAGCTTGTGCAGCACGAAGCGCTCCTCCCGGGGCAGCTCCCGCCAGTAGGCCCGCACCATCTGCCGCTGCATGCCGTCGTCGAGGCCCCGCAGGGGGGCGATGCGCTCCTCGACCCAGCGGTGGAGGGGCAGGGGGGCCTCCCGCTCTTCGGCGGGCGGCTCCGGCAGCAGCAGCGCCGCCACCTCGGCCAGGTCGCCGACCGCCCCCCAGCACTCGTCGAGGAGCCAGTCGGGAATCCTCGCCTCGTCCATCGCCCAGCGGGCGAGGTCGCCGCTCCTCACCAGGCGCTTGAGGCGCTGTCCGGACAGGAAGAAGACCCCCCAGGCGGCGTCCGCCGGAGACGCCTCCCGCAGGTAGCGGACGATGGCGTCCACCTTGCGGTTGGTCTTGGTCGTCCGATCGAGCTCGGCGTAGAGCTCGGCGAAGCGCCTCACGCGTCCGCCTCCCCCTCGTAGAGACCGTCCGGGAGGGCTTCCGCGCTCAGGCCAAGGCGTTCCTCGAGGTAGCGGGCCAGGACGACGGCGTGGCCATGGGTCGCCAGCACCCGGCGCGCGCCGCTCTCCCGCACCGTTCGGAGCAGGGCCTCCCAGTCGGCGTGGTCGGATAGGGCGAAGCCCCGGTCGAAGGCCCGGCGACGGCGAGTGCCTCGCACCGCCATGTGGCCGGAGACGAAGCCCGTCTCGATCTCCCCGAGGCGCTGCTCCCAGCGGCTCCGGCGGGCGGAGAGCGGCGCGAGCACGAGCTCGCCGGCCAGGGAGCGCTTCTTCGGCAGGTCGACCACCCGCGCCGTGTCCGGAAACGCGACTGCAGTGCCGAGGCTCCCTCGATAGACCGCCATCATCGCGTCGATGGCGCCGTGAAGGTGCACCGGCCGCCCGGGCGCGCGGCTGGCGAGCTCCGCGAGCAGCCGAGGCGCCTTGCCGAGGGCGTAGGCGTAGAGCACCGACGTCCGCCCGGCGGCGGCGTTGCGTTCCCACCAGGCGACGACCTCGTCCACCACCTCCGCCGTGGGGCGCCAGCGGAAGACGGGGAGGGCGAAGGTCGCCTCCGTCAACAGGACGTCGCAGGGCACCGGCTCGAAGGGGGCACAGGTGGGATCCGGTGTCCGCTTGTAGTCTCCGGTCACCACCCAGACCTCTCCCTCCGCCTCCACCCGCACCTGGGCGGAGCCGAGGACGTGGCCGGCCGGATGGAAGGAGACGACGACCCCGTCCTCCAGGGTGCGCCGGACCCCGTAGGGCATCGCCTCGAGGGGGGCGTCTTCTCCTAGGCGCTTTCGGAGCACTCCGAGCCCGGCCTCCGGGACCAGGTAGCGGGCGCTCCCCGGTCGCGCATGGTCGGCGTGGGCGTGGGTCAGCACCGCATGCCTCGCCGGGGTCACCGGGTCGATGACGAAGCCCCCCCGGGGGCAGACGAGCCCCGCCCCGGTGGCCCGAATCAGGTCATCTCTCCGGGCCGGCGCCCCCGGCGTCGTCCCTCTTCGGGGGGGCCCGGCGTGCCCGGGCGTGGGAGGGTCGGCTCCTGGTCGGTGAGGCAACACCCTCTCAGTCTCGGGGCAGGGCCGCCGATGGGCCAGGCACCGGGAAGAGCGCTTCTGGGCCCCCGGTCCCCGGGCAGAGGGCCGTCGGAGCCACCTGTCCCCGTTCCTGGACCCTGGTCAAGGGGCAGACAAGACCTACCCCTCCTGGTAGTTTTCCATGATGTCGTCGTACCAGGGCGCTCTTCCCCGTTCCGAGCGCCGAGCTTCGTGAGCCGGCTCCCTTCGGCAGATCGCGCCATCGGACCGCCCCCGATCGTCGTCGACGACCCGCCCCGCGCCGCCGAGGGCCCTGGTGGGGCCGGCACGGTGGGGTGGGGCGCCC
>DAPKRP010001058.1:0-2019 GCA_031800515.1 Polyangiaceae bacterium LLY-WYZ-14_1
TGGGCGGACAGGGGCCGCCGGCTGGGGTCCTTGTCGAGGAGCGCCCGGAGGAGCGCCGCCAGGTCCGGCGGCAGCGCCGAGGGAATCGGGGGCGGCGGCGCCTCCCGGTGGGAGGCGACCTTCCTCGCGGCGGGCCCGGGATAAAGGGGCGTCCCGGTGAGCATCTCGTGGATGAGACAGCCGAGGGCGTAGAAGTCGCTGCGGAAGGTCGCCCGCCGGCCGGGGCCCACCTCGGGAGCCAGCGTCGCCGCGCTCCCGACGACCCCCTCCCCCGCGGCGGGGCAGGGCGCCGCGACCCCCGCGTCGATGACCACCGTCCGCGGCATCCCGGACGGCTGGGGCAAGAGGATGACGTGGCCGGTCTTGAGGTCCCGGTGGACGAGGCCGGCGCGATGAAGCTCGTCGAGGGCCTGGCTCACGGCGGCGGCGACGCTGACCGTTTCCGGCAGGGCCATCGGCCCCCCCCGAGCGAGGTGTACCGCCAGGGACACCCCGTCGATCCATTCCCGAAAGAGCCACGGCCGGTCGAGGGTCTCCCCCGCCACGAGGACCTTGGCGAGCTCGCCCCCGGACAGGTTCGCCTGGCGAACCAGCTCCTTTCGCAGCCGGCCACGCTCGTGGCCGGCGTGGAGCAGCTTGAGCAGTCCCCGGCGCCCTGTCTCCCCATCGTCGACCAGAAACAGGGTGCCCGAGTCCCCTCGCCCGAAGGGCTCGACCACCCGGAACCGCCGCCGGAGGGGCTCCGGCAGCTCGAAGGGCTCGGTCTCCACCCCCGGGGTGCCGTCCCGGGGGCAGGGGGCCGCCGCGTCGGTGAGGGCGATTCGGCAGAGGGGGCAGACGAGCATGGGAGTGGCCGGACGAGGCTAAGGTCGGGCCGGGAAGGGGGTCAATCCGTCGGATCGCGCGCTGCGGCTAAATACGGACAGAGAACCTCGAGGCTCAAGGTGCCGAGCACCACGGCGTACTCGGCGGCGCGAAATGCCCCGAGCTCCACGCCCACCCGGTGGGCCACCCAGGCGTCGGCGCCGGCGTAGCTGCCGAGGACCGCCGCCGACCAGACCAGCGCGACGCGGCCGCCGAGGACGATGCCGAGGGGAAGCAGCCAAAGCAGATACCAGGGGTGGAGCTGCGGCGCTCCGAGGAGCCCGACGAGCACACCGAGTCGGAGGGCCCGCCCGCCGCGCCAGGGGTCGGTCTTTGGCGCCCCCGCCGAGGGGCGGTCCCGGAGCAGCAGGACGACGAGGACCGCGACGACGACGACGAGGCGGCTGAGCCATCCGATGACCAGATCCTCTGGAAGGGCGAGGCGAGGCTTCTTCTCCTGGCGAAAGGGGCGGAAGGGGTCGACGGCCCTCCCCCGGGGAAACCCCCGGGCCACGGCTTCCGGCCCGAGGGCGCCCTCCGTCAGCAGCGTCCCGGTAGCCCCCTCGACCGCGTCCTCGACGAGCCCGTAGGCCCCTTCGTTGCCGCGCCAGCGGAGGGCGTAGTGGTGGAGCCCTCCGGCGTCGTCGGACCCATGGCCGGCCCCGAGCACGGGCAGGACGAAGGCGACGGACAGTGCAGCCACCACCGCGAAGGCTCCCGGGGAGCGCCGCACCAGGAGGGGAAGGGCCAGGAGGCCGACGAGCTTGACCCCGACCGCGGCCGCGGCGGCACCAGCCGCCCGACGAAATCGGCCGGCGGCGAGGCTTGCAGCGACCAGGAGGAGCAGCAGCCCGACCAGCGCGTCGAGGAGGTGACCGGAGGAAGCGGTCTCCGCGAGGGCGAGGGGATTGAGCGCGAGAAGCCAGGTCGCCCGACCCCGGATGCGGTCCGTCGCCCCGGAGAGCGCCCGGTGGGCGGCGGCGACGGCGGCGAGATGGACCCCCAGGGAGGCGAGCTGCAGGGTGCGGGGATGGTCGGCGAGCCCGCCGAGGACCCCGAAGAGCACCTGGGCCAGGGGCGGGTAGATGGTGGGGATCTCGGGGTGGTTCACCCGCCGCCAGACCTCGTCCCGAAGCTCGGCGAGGGCCGGGTCGG
>DAPKRP010001059.1:0-8029 GCA_031800515.1 Polyangiaceae bacterium LLY-WYZ-14_1
TCCCGGGTCGGGGCGTGGGGGATGGGCTCGACCAGCGTCTCGACGAAGCTGTAGGTGAGGAGCGCCTCCGCCGTGGCTCGGTCGACCCCGCGGGACCGGAGATAGAACAGGGAGTCTTCGTCGAGGGCCCCCACCGTGGCCCCGTGGCTCGCCGACACGTCGTCCGTCTCGATCTCGAGGTGTGGCTTCGTGTGGAGGTCTGCCTGGTCCGAGAGTAGGAGATTCCGATTCTCCTGGTGGGCGGCGGCGCCCCCGGCGCCCGCCCGAACCCGGGCGATGGTATCGAAGACCGCCTTTCCGCGGCCGTCGAGGATGCCGCGGTAGGTCTGGTGGCTGGACGAATGGGGTGCCTGGTGGTCGACCCGGAGGTGGTGGTCGACCAGGTCCCCATCGGCGGCGTGATAGACGCCGTCGAGGCGGGCCTCGGCGCCGGGCCCTGCCAGGGTGACCTGTAGGTCCAGCCGGGCGAAACCGCCCCCGAGGGTGACCACCCGGGAAGCGTATCGCCCCGAAGCGTCGACCCGGACCGCCAGGGTCTCCACCCGCCATCCCGTCGGGCTCGCGTCCGCCGCCGCCCGGGTGTGGTCGAGGGAGGCGTTTCCTTCGACGAGCACCTCGGTCACCCCGTCGGTCAGGTGGGGCTCCCCGCCGTCGTGGAGATGGGATTCCACCAAGGTGAGCTCAGCACCCGACCCGACCCGGATGACGACCCGGGGGTAGGACACCACCGGGCCAGAGCCCGAGAGCGCGACGTGCACCAGGTGAAGCGGTCGCTCGACGCGGGTGCCGGGAGCGACCTCGACCAGCAGACCGTCCTCGAACATCGCGGCGTTCAGCCCGGCGAAGTGACGGCGTTCCGCCAGGCGACCCAACACCTCCCCGATGCGTGGCTCGGCGCCGGCGTCGCCGAGGGCATCGGCCAAGCCCCGGACGACGATCCCGTCCGGAAGGCCGGTGTCCCCGTCCCCGATCTCGGGGACGAGCCGCCCGTTGGCGAGGACGACCCGGTGGGTTCCGTCATCGTCCCCGAAGGCGCTTCGGACGAGCCCGGGACCCAGGGCCGGCGCCGCCTCCGCAGCGGGGGCATAGGTCGGGGTGACCAGGGCCCGGGTCGGGGTGAACCGCCAGGCCTCGTCCCGCTTGCCCGGAAGCCCATCGGCCCGAAGCGATTCCCCAGCCTCGACCCGGAGGGACCGCAGCCAGTCCGGGGCCGGTCGGTCCGCGAGGTCGTCGGGGATCGCCTGGACCAAGGGGGGCGCTTCCCGGACGCCGCGTTCCCGGATGCTCGTCGCCATCAGGCGGGCCCCCCGGCGGCGGGGGCGCCCGCCGCCTGCTTCTCGAGGTCTGCGTAGCCGACCTGCTCGAGCTCCGTCGCGAGCTCCTTGCCTCCGGACTTCACGATCCGTCCGCCCAGGAGGACGTGCACCTGGTCCGGGACGATGTGGTCGAGGAGCCGCTGGTAGTGGGTGATCACCAGCATCGATCGCCCCGGGTCCCGCAGCGCGTTGACGCCGCCGGCGACCACCTGAAGGGCATCGATGTCGAGTCCGGAATCCGTTTCGTCCAGCACCGCGAGCTTCGGCTCCAGCATCGCCATCTGGAAGATCTCGTTCCGCTTCTTCTCGCCGCCGCTGAAGCCGTCGTTGACCGCCCGCTTGAGCAGGGTGTCCGAGAGCTCGACGAGCTTCGCCTTTTCCCGGGCGAGCTTCATGAAGCCGATGGCGTCGAGCTCGGGCTCGCCCCGGTGCTTGCGCAGGGCGTTCACCGCCGCCTTCAGAAAGTAGACGTTGCTGACGCCGGGGATGGCGACCGGATACTGGAAGGCCAGGAACATGCCGGCCCGGGAGCGGGCTTCGATGCTCATCTCGAGCAGGTCCTCGCCATCGAAGAGGATCCGCCCCTGGGTCACCTCGTAGCCATCCCGCCCGGCGAGGACATTGGCGAGGGTGCTCTTGCCGGAGCCGTTCGGCCCCATGATGGCGTGCACCTGTCCCGGCGCGATCTCGAGGTCGATGCCCCGGAGGATTTCCTTTCCGTCGACGGTGGCGTGGAGGTTTTCGATCGTGAGCAGCATCGGCTTGGCCTGGGGGTCTGAGGTCGGTCGAAGGTCCGGGGGCAAGGGCGTGTCGGCGCCCCCGGGGCAGGATGGTCAGCCGACGGCGCCCTCGAGGCTCACCCCGAGGAGCTTCTGGGCTTCCACCGCGAACTCCATGGGCAGCTCGTTCAGCACCTGCTTGGCGAAACCGTTGACGATGAGGTTCACCGCATCCTCCTCCGAGAGCCCCCGCTGCCGGGCGTAGAAGAGCTGGTCCTCTCCGATGCGGGAGGTCGTCGCCTCGTGCTCGAGGCGGGAGGTGCGGTTCCGCACCTCGACGTAGGGAACCGTGTGGGCCTGGCAGTCCCCGCCGATGAGCAGGGAGTCGCACTGGGTGTAGTTGCGCGCGCCGTCCGCCTTGGCCCCGATCTTCACGCCGCCCCGGTAGGTCTGCTCCCCCCGGCCCGCGCTGATGCCCTTCGAGATGATCGTCGACCGGGTGCGCTTCCCGATGTGGGTCATCTTGGTGCCCGTGTCTGCCTGCTGCCGGTTGTTGGTCAGGGCGATGGAGTAGAACTCGCCCACGGAGTCGTCCCCCTTCAGCACGCAGCTCGGGTACTTCCAGGTGATCGCGCTCCCCGTCTCCACCTGGGTCCAGCTGATCTTGGAGCGAGCGCCCTCGCAGAGACCGCGCTTCGTCACGAAGTTGTAGATGCCCCCGACGCCGTTTTCATCGCCGGGGTACCAGTTCTGGACCGTCGAGTACTTGATCTCGGCGTCCTGGTGGGCGACGAGCTCGACCACGGCGGCGTGGAGCTGGTTTTCGTCCCGCTGGGGCGCCGTGCAGCCTTCGAGGTAGCTCACGTAGCTTCCTTCTTCGGCGACGATCAGCGTCCGCTCGAACTGTCCCGTATTGGCCGCGTTGATCCGGAAATAGGTGCTGAGCTCCATCGGACAGCGGACGCCCTTCGGCACGTACACGAAGGAGCCGTCGGTGAAGACCGCGGAGTTCAGGGCGGCGTAGAAGTTGTCCGTGTGGGGGACGACCTTGCCGAGGTACTTCCGGACGAGCTCCGGATGGTGCTGCACGGCCTCGGAGAACGACATGAAGAGCACCCCGGCCTCGGCCAGGGTTTCCTTGAAGGTCGTCGCCACGCTGACGCTGTCGAAGACGGCGTCGACCGCGACCCCGGCCAGGGCCGCCCGCTCGTGGAGGGGGATGCCGAGCTTCTCGTAGGTCTCGAGGAGCTTCGGGTCGACGTCGTCCAGGCTCTTCGGAGCGTCGTCCTTCGACTTGGGGGCCGCGTAGTAGCTGATCGCCTGGTAGTCGATCGGCGGGTAGTCGACCTTCGCCCAGCTCGGCTCCCGCATCTTCGTCCAATGGCGGTAGGCCTCGAGGCGCCAATCGAGGAGCCAGTCCGGCTCCCCCTTCTTCGCCGAGATGAAAGCGATGATCTCTTCCGAGAGGCCCGGGGGGGCGTAGTCCTGTTCGATGTCGGTGATGAAACCGGCCTCGTAGCGCTTGGCCAGGACCTTTTCGATGTGCTGGGTGGAGGTGCTCATGGTCGTCTCGGGTGTGATCGTCGTCGTGTTGGTCGTCGTGGATGCGCCTGAGGGCGCGGGTTCTCGGTGCGCCGGCGTCAATCCGCCGCCGCGCTTCGGAGCCGCTCCGCTTCGTCGGCGGTGCGGGCCAGGCTGACCAGCCGCTCGAAGCTCGGCCGGGTCATGTCGGCGAGGGAGATCGCCTGAAGCGCTCCCTGGACCGCGGCGTTGATCCGCTGCCAGTTCGCCTGCACCCCGCACACGCCTTCGTGCTCGCAGCTTCCGGCGGTCTCGTCGGTGCTGCACTCGGTCACGGCGATCGGCCCCTCCAGGGCCTCGATCACCTCGGCGACGGTGACGAGCTCCGGGCTCCGCGCCATCCGGTAGCCGCCCCGGGCGCCCCGGACGGATTCGAGAACCCCCGCCCGCACCAGGACCTTCAGCACCTTGGCGGCGGTGGGCTCGGGGACGCCCGTGGAAGCCGAGAGGTCGCGGACCGCCAGCGGCCGGTCCGAGCGTACGGCGAGCTCGGTGGCCAGCACCACGCCGTAGTCGGTCAGCTTGGAGATCCGAAGCACCCTCGCGATATAGGGCTCGGCAGGTCCTCTATCAAGCGCCGGGACGGGGGTGGGGCGAGGAAAAACGGAGGGCCGCCGTTCTCTTCCCTCGAGGCAGCGGCGGCACCAGACCCCGACCCACACCTATGGCACATCCGCCGACAGCGGCAACCAACCGTCTCACTGAACAAGAGCGGGACCGCGTGTTTCGTGAGGGAAACATCGACGGCGAGCCCACCATCATCAGCGGACAGGGGAAGCGTCGCGCGTTTGGGCTGCTAGATCGGCCGGCTGTGCGACGCCTCGTGAGACGCCCCACCGGCGCCATGGCGCTGGCCGCGGCCGCTGCCCTGATCTGCGTCGGGGCCGCCGAAGCCCTGGGTTCCGCCGGGGAGCCCACCGCGCCGCCGCCTCAGGAGCCTGCCGTGCCCCCCGTGGTGGACGCGGCCCCTCCCGAGCCCGCCGAGCCCCCGGACGACACCTTCTACCCCGAGGTGCCCGCCGTCGACCTCCAATCCCGGGTCTCCCGGTTCTGGTGGGATCGGACGGGGGACCGCCGGCCCCTGACCCCCCTACGCTGGCGGCGCCGGATGCCGCCGGAGTGCCAGACCCGTGGCGGGTATAAAGAACACTGTGCCGGCGAGCTCATCATGCCGGAGCCCCACGGGCGGGCGGCGGCGTTCGCCGAGCACCTCGGTCTCGGTCATTCGGCGGCGGCGATGCAGTTGCTCTACGGCGCTCCCTTCGAAGAGTGGGTCGCCGCCGTCGCCCACCTGGACGATGACACCAGCCTGACCTTCCCCGTGCCGGAGGGTCATCTCGGGCGGGGCTTCGGCCTGACCCGTCGCGGTTCGCTCCGGCACCGGGGTCACAAGGGGATCGACATCGGCGCCGACGAGGGCAGCGAGATCGTGGCCGCTCGGGACGGGCTGGTCGTCTACGCCGGCAAGCAGATCACCGGCTACGGCAACCTGGTCATCCTCCTCCACCGGAACGGCCACAGCACGGCCTACGCCCACTGTCGGGCCCTCACCGTCTTCGCCGGCCAATACGTGGATCGGGGGGAACAGATCGCGGAGGTCGGGAAGACGGGGTTCGCCTACCGGGCCCACCTCCACTTCGAATGGCGGCAGCGGGGCTGGGTTCGGGATCCGGTTCGCAAGCTCCGACGCCGGGACACGGACCCGGCCCTCGGGGGCGACGGCCCGGCCGCGGTGGCCGGCGGTGGCGCGGTCACCGGGCCAGCCCCTTCTTCCTACGGGGCTTCCGGTACCTCCGGGGTGGAAAAAGGCATGGACGCCGAGCCGGGCGCGGACCCGGGGGAGCAGGACGGCGACGCGGACCGGACCCCAGCCGGCGACCCCGCCCCGGGCACGGCCCGGCCGAACGACGCCGAGGCGTCCTCGTCGGCGGGGGAGGGGACCTCGAGCGCCTCGGGGGTCGACCCGGCGCCGGGTCGGGAAGACGACGACCACGACGATGATGCCGCCTACGGGGACGCAGACCTCGGCGGCGAGGGCGCGCCCGACCGGACGCCGGAAGACCCCCCGGAGCATCCCGGCGGGTCGACGACCCCGGGGTGACCGGCGCGTTCTCCGCGCGGTCGCGGTCGGGCTATTCCGGCGTCTCTACGTAGGCCCCATCCTCTTCCCGCTGGGAGACCCGAGCGAGCCAGCTCGGGTCCGGCGGACAGGCGGTGGACACGTCGACGAGGGTGCCGTCCGGGTCCTGGAGCACCATGCGGCGCTGGCCGTAGAACAGGTTGCGGGGTGGTTCCAGAACCGGGGCGCCCGCCTCCTTCGCCCGGACGAAGACCGCATCGACGTCCGGTACCACCAGGCTCAGCATGCCGGCGGGCCCGCCTCCGGATCGCCCCGGCTCCGGGACGACGTCCCCATCCTGGCGCAGAAGGCCGAGCTCGAGGAGCGGCTGCCCCGGCGCCGCGACCTGGACGAACCAGTCGCTTTCGAAGGCGAGACGAAAACCCAGCAGGTCGACGTAGAAGCGCCGCGCCGCGTTTAGGTCGTGGGTCAGGACGTTGAAGAACGCCCGTTCGATGGGCGCCGTCGCGGCCCCATCCCTACCGTTCGTTTCCTCTGCCATGAGTCGTTCCGATGGCGCGGAGCGACCCTCTCAGACGCGGAAGGATTCGCCGCAGCCGCAGCCGGCCTTCGCCTGGGGGTTGCGCCACTTGAAGCCGTAGCCCATCAGCCGCGTCTCCCAGTCCAGGGTGGAGCCTTCCAGAAACTTCACGCTGCGGTCGTCGACGACGACCGTGAGGCCGTCGAAGTCGAAGACGAGATCCCGCTTTTCCCGGATCTTCGTCGCGACATCGAAGGCGTAGGCCAGCCCGGAGCACCCTCCTCCGCGCACCCCCACCCGGAGCCCGAGGACAGGCTTGGGAGACTCCGCCGAGGCCTCGGCGAGCTTCTTCTTCCCCATTTCGATGGCCCGAGGAGTCAGGGCGATCGGGGTGGACGCGGGGCCCGGCGGCGGCGCGGCGGCGCCCCCCTGCCCGGTGGCTTCGGTCGACACGGGTTCCATGGCCGAAGAATCTAGGGCGCGGGCTCGCCGGTAGCCAGTCCAGCCCCCTTGGCCTGGCTTCCAGCGAGCTCCTCGGCGACCCGTGCGACGACGGCGTCGATCTCCTCGGCGGTGGTGAAGCGGCCGACCCCGAAACGCACCGAGGCCGCCGCGCGCTCCGGCGGTACGCCGCAGGCGGCCAGCACGTGGCTCGGCCCGGGCGTGCCGCTGGCGCAGGCGCTGCCGGTGCTGGCGGCGAGCACGTCCGAGAGGGCGGCGAGGAGACCGTCGGCAGCCACGCCGGGGAAGGCGACGTGGAGATTGCCCGGGTGTCGCCCGGGCCCGAGGGGCGGCCCGTTCAGCGCGATCTCCGGTACCGCCTCACGGAGCCCGGCGAAGAGCCGGTCCCGGAGCCCGGCGAGGTGGCGGGTCTCCGCCGGCACCGCCTCGACGAGGAGAGACGCGGCCCGTCCCATCCCGACGATGCCCGGTACGTTCAGGGTGCCCGAGCGAAGCCCTCCTTCATGGCCCCCCCCATCCATCTCCGGCCGAAGCCGCACCTTCGGCCGAGCCCGGCGGAGGAACAGGGCCCCGACCCCCTTCGGACCGTGAAACTTGTGAGCGCTCAAGCTGGCCAGGTCGACCCCCATCGCCTCGACGTCGAAGTCGAGGTGGCCGATCCCCTGCACCGCATCGACGTGGAAGAGAACGCCCCGCTCCCGGGTGATCGCGCCGATCTCGGCCAGCGGTTGGACCGTGCCGATCTCGTTGTTCGCCAGCATCACGCTGACCAGCAGGGTGCGGTCGTCGATCGCCCGGCGAACGTCCTCCGGGTCGACCCGTCCCTGGCCGTCGACGCCCAGCACCGTGACCCGGAACCCCTCCTCCCGGAGCCGCTCCGCCGGGTCGAGGACCGCCGGGTGCTCCGTCGCCTGGGTGATCACGTGGTCCCCCCGGTCTCGGAGGCGGCGGGCGACCCCCTTGACGGCGAGGTTGTCGCTCTCCGTGGCTCCGGAGGTGAACACGATCTCCCGGGAGGGGGCGCGGCTCCCGACCAGACGACCGACCTCCCGTCGGGCCGCTTCGACCGCGTCCCGGGCGGCCCAGCCCGGCCGGTGGGAGCGGCTGGCGGCGTTGCCGTAGTCCTCGGTGAAGAAGGGGAGCATCGCCTCGACCACCCGGGGGTCGCAGCGGGTGGTCGAGTGATTGTCGAGAAACACCGCCATCCCCAAGGGCCATGGAGGCCAGGACGCCCCCTGTCCACCTCAGAGGGTCGGTTATGTTGACCGACCCTCTCACAGGGCGCGGCGGGGAGGGACGGCGAAGGCGGCCACCAGGAGCCCCGCGGTGAGGGCGGTGGCGACGCTGGCGG
>DAPKRP010001060.1:0-10706 GCA_031800515.1 Polyangiaceae bacterium LLY-WYZ-14_1
CGGCGGGGGCGGCTCCGGCTCCGGGGGAGACGGGGGCGGCGGAACCTACCGGGAGCCCGCCCGCTTCGGCGAGCTGCCCGCGACCCGGCTGGTCCCGCCGCCGACCCGCGCCCGCCGGGTCGCCCGGCAGCTCCTCATCGCCTTCGTCGTCGCCCTTCTGGTCTGCGTCCTGGCCCCCTGGATCCAGAACGTGCAGGGTAGCGGCCGGGTGGTGGCCTACTCGCCCATCGAGCGACAGCAGATCCTGGAGGCGCCGGTCACCGGTCGGGTGGTCACCTGGTGGGTCCAGGAAGGCAGCCACGTCACGGAGGGGGACCCGGTGGTCGAGATCGTCGACAACGACCCGGAGCTCCTCACCCGGCTCCAGGTCGAGCGGGCGGCGAACGAGGCCCAGCTCCAGGCCGCCCAGCAGCGGGTCATCGAGCTCGAAGCCCGGGTCGCCTCCTACACCCGGGTGCAGGAGACCGCCGTGGAAGCGGCGGAGGCCCGGGTTCGGGTGGCGCAGCAGCGGGTGGAGGGCGCGACCCAGGACCTCCAGGCCGCCGAGGCCGCCTTCGACACGGCGAAGATCCAGCAGGACCGGCAGCGGGAGCTCTTCGAAGAGGGGCTCGTCTCCTCCCGGGACCGGGAGCTCGCCGACCTCGGGGCGACGGCGACCCGGACGGCCCTCGAAGCCTCCGAGGCGGACCTCGAGGCCGCCGAGTCGGAGCTCGCCTCGAGCCGGGCGGAGCTCGCGCGCACGGAGGCGGACACGGGGGCCAGCTTGGAAGCGGCCCGCGCGGCGCTCCGGGCCGCGGAGAGCGACGTCGCCGGAGCCCAGGCCGCCCTCGCCCGGATCGACGTGCGCCTCTCCCGCCAGCAGGCGCAGCGGGTGCACGCCCCCCGGGACGGGACGATCCTGCGGCTGCTCGTCAATCAAGGGGGCGAGCAGGTCAGCCAGGGGGAGGGGTTGGTGGTCCTGGTCCCGGACACGGTCCAGCGCGCGGTCGAGCTGTGGGTCGACGGTAACGATGCCGCGATCATTCGGCCCGGGCGGGAGGTCCGCCTCCAGTTCGAAGGCTGGCCTGCGCTCCAGTTCAGCGGCTGGCCTTCGGTCGCCGTCGGCACCTTCGGAGGCCGGGTGGCCTTCGTCGACTCCGCGGACAATGGGACCGGGGACTTCCGCCTCGTGGTGCTGCCCGATGAAGACGATGAACCCTGGCCTCCGCCGCCCTACCTGCGGCAGGGCGTGCGGGCGAACGGATGGGTCCTGCTGGACCAGGTGCCCCTGGGATTCGAGCTCTGGCGCCAGTTCAATGGCTTCCCGCCGTCCACGGAGCCGCCTCCGCCCCAGCCCGGGGCACCGACCAACCCCTATCCCATCCAGGGGTCTGGCGGTGGCTCGGTGGTCAAGTGACCCCCGGATGCCGGCAGCCGCCCGCCTCCGGCGAGGCCTGACCCGGCTCGCCCTCGCCTCGTTCCTGCTCTCGGCCCCGACGGCCTGGATCGCCCGGGCCTACGCCCAGGAGCCGCCGCCGGACGGGGAGCCCGAGGACCGCGCCGGGGATGCGTCTCCCCTCGGCGCGCCCGTCTCTCAGCCTCCGGTCCCCGGCGAGGACGAGCCGCTCCCGAGCCCGCCGACGAACCTCGGCATCCGCCGCCTCGATCCCCTCCCCCCGTCGCCTCGCCTCGACCTCGGCGGCGGGGATCCCCTGTCCATCGACGAGCTCATCGCCTCGGTGCGCGCCCACTACCCGCCGCTCCTCGCGGAACGGGAACGGGTCCGGGCCGCTGAGGCCTCGCGGCTCGAAGCGGACGGTGCCTTCGACCTGGGGGTCTCCGCCGACGTGAAGGTGCTGTCGAGCTACTACGACTACGTCACGGCGGGGGTGCAGCTGTCCCAGCCGACGGGGCTCTGGGGGCTGCGCTTCTACGGGGGCTGGCGCCTCGGGACCGGCCTCGACCCGGAAGGGGTCGGCGAGGTCGACGGCGAGTATCTCGGGGAGGGCAGCCTGCCGTCGTACTACGGGGAGCTCGAGACCCTGGGAGCCGGCGAGGTCCGAGGCGGCGTGGTGCTGCCCCTCTGGCGAGGCGGACCCATCGACCCGGCCCGAGCCGGCGTGCGTCAGGCCCGCCAGGCGCTCCGGGCGGCCCGAGCCGGTCTCACCGGACGCCGCCTCGACGTCGAACAGGCGGCGGTGGCGGCCTACTGGGACTGGGTGGCCGCCGGGCAGCTCTACGCGGTCGGGGCGCGGCTCCTCGACCTGGCGGAAGAGCGGAACAGCCAGATCGAGCGCATGGTCGACCGAGGGAGCCGCGCCTTCATCGAGCTCCTCGAGAATCGACGGGCCATTCTCGCCCGGCGCCAGTCCCTGGTCGCGGACCGACGACGCCTCGAGGCGGCCTCGATCCGTCTGTCCCTGTTCCTGCGGCGGGACGACGGGCGACCGCGCCTGCCATCGCCGAGTCGGTTGCCTCCCGGGCTGCCTCTGCCGGTCCTCGGACCCCTGCCGGACCGGCGGGAGGCCATCGGCCGGGCCCTCGAGCAACGGCCGGAGATCGCCCGTTTCCGAGCGCTCCTGACCCGACAGCAGGTCGGGGTGGAGCTCGCCGAGAACCTCGCTGCGCCCCGGATCGACGTGAAGCTCGAGGCCGCCCAGGACCTCGGCGAGGCGGAGGCCGACCAGGATGACCGCCTTCGGCCCTTCGAGGTCTCCGGCACCGTCATGTTCGAGACCCCCCTGCAGCGGCGCGCCCTCCTCGGCCGCCGAGACCAGGCGGCGGCGAACCTCCGGGAGCTCGAGGCGGAGGCGCGCTTCGCTCGGGACCAGGTGGTGGCCCGGGTGCTCGACGCGGCCAGCGCCTACGAGGCGGCCCGGGACCGCTACGAGGCGGCGGCCCCGAGCGCCGAGGTCGCGGAGCAGGTCGCCGAGGCCGAGCGGCGCCGGTACGACCTCGGGTCGAGCGAGCTGCTGCTGGTGAATCTGCGGGAGCAGATCGCCGCCGGCGCCGCCGTGGAACGTGCCCAGGCCCAGGCGGCGGTCTTCCAGGCGGTCGCCGCCTATCGGACGGCCCTCGGCGCCGCCCCCGCGGTCAGCTCCCTCGCCCTGCAGGACGCCGAGCCGCCCACGGAGCTCGCCTCCCCGGCGGAATGAGCCGGGAAAGCACCTCAGAGGACGCGGCTACGCCTGTGAAGAGCGAGTAAAGCGCCCGGGCGCCGTCGAGAAGGGATCGCGTTCAACGGACGAGAAGGGGAGGGAATCGTACGTGGAATGCGTACGGCGCCCGGGCTCATCCCCAGAACTAGGGCTGACGGTGGGGGTGGGGCAAGCGGTAGCATCCGGCCGGCCGGGCTTTTTTTCCTCGGCACTTGACCCCACTCCCGCTCACCCCATGACGCTGCCACGCGGCGACACCGCGCTGGCGTCGCTACGGACCCAAGGAGAAACGTCCATGCGTGACCTCGAACGAATTCTGACCGTCGGAGGCCTCGGCCTCTTCCTTCTCGCCGGCTGCAGCAGCAACGACGGCGGCGAGACCGCCTCCACCACCGAGACCGAGACGACCGGTGGCGAGACGATGGCCGAGACCGAGCCCACCACCACCGAGTCGAGCGCCGGCGACATCGTCGACGTGGCCGTCGCCGCGGGCAGCTTCGAGACCCTGGTGCAGGCCGTGCAGGCGGCCGACCTGGTCGAGACCCTGAAGAGCCCGGGCCCGTTCACCGTCTTCGCCCCGACGGACGAGGCCTTCGCCGCCCTCCCGGAGGGTGCCCTCGAGGGCCTGCTCGCCGACCAGGAGAAGCTCCGCGCCGTGCTGCTCTACCACGTCGTCCAGGGCGAGGTGATGGCCGCCGACGTCGTGAACCTGAGCGAAGCCCAGACCGTCCAGGGCGGCACCCTGCCCATCAGCGTCGAAGGCGACGCGGTGATGGTCGGGAACGCGACGGTCGTCCAGGCGGACGTCGACGCCTCGAACGGCGTCATCCACGTCATCGACACCGTGCTCCTGCCGCCGGAAGGCTGAGCCGAAGCCGGGGCCGCTTCGTCGGCCCCCGATGCCCGCCGCGAGCGGGCGTCCCCTCGGCATCAGGGCGCCATCCCATGGCCTCCTGGTGTCGAGGGCACGCTCGGGTCGCTCATCACACCCTCTTCAGCAACGTCGGTCTCCGGCGGTGTCCACTCGATGAGGACGGCATAGCCCTGGCTCTCCCGGTCGCGACCGGTGAAGTAGCGACCGAGGGGTTGCACGACCCGGAAGCCCTGGTCGAGCTGGAAGGTCAGGGTGGCGTCGTGAAGCTCCCGTCGGAGCACCGCGTCGACGTAATCCCCGAGGGACATCTCGGCGGCGTGGGCGCCATAGCCGGGCAGCCGAGCCGCCGCCCGGATCCGTTCCACCCCCTCGGCCCGGGCGAGCTCCCGCCGGGCGGCGTAGAGGGCGGCGCCGATCCCCTGCCGGCGCGCGGCCGGGTCGACCATGACCTCCGCGGCATAGAGGGTGGGCCCTTCCGGGTCGTGCACCTCGAAGCGAAAATCACCGGTCACCTCCGCGTAGGGAGCGTCCCCGGCGGCCATGGAGGGCGGCAGCCGCAGGGATGCCGCCATCCCGACCACCTGGGCGGCGCCCCCCTCCGGGTCGGTCCGTAGGGCCACCAGCTGACCCGCGGGGAAGCGGGCCCGGTGGGCTTCGAGGTAGGTCCGGCTCCAGGGAGCCTCCGTCGGGTAGACCCGGCGGCTCAGGGCTTCCAGGGCGTCCAGGTCCCGGTCTTCCGTCTGGCGGATGACGAGGCCCCGAGGCGGGGGACCGGGGGCGTGTGGGTCGGGGGAGGTCTCTCGGAAGGAAGAGGTGGGCATCGGGATCGTTGGATACGACGATGCCCGGCCCCGGTGGGTAGACACCAGGGCCGGGCACCAGGAGCGCCTTGCGGCGGGCGGGCCGAAGGCCGAAGGCGCCGATCAGGCGCCCGGGGCGGGGTGGCCCCCGGAGGGGTCGGCGCCCGCCCCCGGGCTGCCGGCGGACGGGGCCGTCGCCGACCGGGACGGGTCGTCCGCATCCTCCGGCAGGGTACCCGTCGCCTCGGGCTCGAGGGCGTGGTTCAAGACGGTGCTCATGTCCTCTGCGAGGATGAACTCGAGGGCGTTGCGAGCGGACTCGGGGACGTCTTCCAGGTCCTGCTCGTTCCGCTTGGGGAGGATCACCCGGGAGAAGCCGGCCCGGTGGGCGGCCAGCACCTTCGCCTTGATCCCGCCGACGGGCAGGACCCGGCCCCGGAGGGTGACCTCGCCGGTCATCGCCGTGTCCGAGCGGACCGCCCGGCCGGAGAGCAACGAGGCCAGGGCGGTGAAGATGGTGACCCCGGCGGAGGGGCCATCCTTCGGAACCGCGCCCGCAGGCACGTGGAGGTGGAGGTCCTGGCTGTCGAGGAACGCCGGGTCGACCTGAAGCTCGTCGGCGTGGCTTCGGACGTAGGCGAGGGCGGCGCGGGCCGACTCCTTCATCACGTCCCCGAGCTGCCCGGTGATCTCGAGGCGCCCCTTCCCGGGCATCCGGGTGGTCTCGATGAACAGGACATCCCCGCCCACGGGGGTCCAGGCCAGACCGCTCGCGACGCCGGCGACGCTCGTCCGCTCGGCGACCTCGTTGACGTACTTCGGTCGACCGAGGTGCTTGGAGAGCTCGTCCGCATCGATCGTGCGGACCGGGGGGGTGGCGGGAGTCTCTGCCGCGCCCTCCTCCGAAGCGGCGGCCTCCGAGGCGGCGCCGGAGCCTTCGACCTCCGCCGTGCCGGCCTCACCCCCGGAACGTGCCACCTCGAGGGCGGCGGCGCGGAAGAGGCGCGCGATCTGCCGGCTGAGCTGGCGAACGCCGGCCTCCCGGGTGTAGTCCCGGATCAGGGCGTCCAGGGCTTCTTCCCCGAGCTCGACGGACCCTTCGTCGAGCCCGTGCTCGGCGAGCTGCTTCGGGATGAGGTGGCTGCGGGCGATCCGCGCCTTCTCCTCCGCGGTGTAGCCGGTCAGCTCGATGACCTCGAGGCGGTCCCGGAGAGGCGCGGAGAGATGACCGAGCTCGTTCGCCGTCGCGATGAACAGCACGCCGGAGAGGTCGAAGGGGACCTCCAGGTAGTGGTCGGTGAAGTTCTTGTTCTGCTCCGGGTCGAGCACCTCGAGGAGTGCCGCCTCCGGGTCTCCGGACCAGCCGCGGCCGAGCTTGTCGATCTCGTCCAAGACGACGACGGGGTTGTGCACCTTCGCCTTCTTGAGCGCTTGAACCAAGCGACCGGGCAGCGCGCCGACGTAGGTGCGCCGGTGCCCCCGGATCTCGGCCTCGTCCCGAACCCCGCCCAGGGAGATCCGCTGGAGGGGGCGATGGGTCGCCCGGGCGACGGACTGGGCGAGGGAGGTCTTGCCGACCCCGGGAGGGCCGACCAGGCAGAGCAGGGTGCCTTGGCTCTTTCCGGAGAGCTTCAGCACCGCCATGTGCTCGAGGATCCGCTGCTTGACGTCTTCGAGACCGTAGTGGTCCTCGTCGAGGACGGTGGCCACCCGGTCGAGGTCCGTCGACGCCTCCGCCGCTCGGGTCCAGGGCATGTCCGCGAGCCACTCGAGGTAGGTGCGGATGACGTGCACCTCGGGCCCCTGGCCCCCCATCGATTCGAGTCGACGGAGCTCCCGGTCGGCGGCCTCCCGGGCTTCCTCCGGGAGCTCGGCCTCGTCGAGGCGGCGCCGGAGCCGGGCCACGTCGTCTTCCTCGTCGCCGCCGAGCTCCTTCTGGATCGCCCGCAGCTGCTGACGAAGCACCGCCTCCCGCTGGTTCTTGCTGAGCTCCTTCCGAACCTGGGAGTCGATCTTCTGGCGGAGCTCCGCCCGACCCTTCGCCTTCGTGATGAGCTCGGCGACCTGTTCGAGGCGGTGCTCCACCTCGAGCTCTTCGAGGACCGCGACCTTCGACTCGGCGTCCACGTCGAGCCAGGCGGCGATCCGGTCGGCCAGCAGGCCGGGCTTGCGGGTCGAAGAGACCACGTTCTGGAGGGCGACGTCGGAGCCGGCGAGCTCCTTCAGGCGGCCCCGGAGGGCCTCGGCCAGGGCGGTGACCCGGTCTTCGTCGCCGACGGTCTCCTCCACGATGGTGCCTCGCACCTCGTAGAAGGGGGTCTCCTGGGTGACCTCGGTGAGGCGGAAGCGGTCCAGGGCCTCGAGCCCGAGGAGCAGCCCCCGCTCGCCGCGGCGGGTGACCTGGCGTACCCGGGCGACGACGCCGATCTCGTGCAGGTCGTCGAGGCCGGGTTCTTCGACCTCCGGGGTCCGCTGAAAGCCGATGGCGATCAGCGCATCCGGCTTGAGGCGCTCGACGAGGTTCTTCGACTTCGGGCGCCCGACGGGGAACGTGTTGATGCTTCCGGGCAGGATCACGCCGCTCCGCAACGGGAGCAGCGGGATCGGATGCTTCAGGGCGTCTGCGACCTGGCTCATTCGGCGGGTTCGACCTTTCATCGCCACCTGCGGTCCGTCAGTGGGCCTCCGGGCGATGAACAGAACGTAAATACGTTCATCACCGGGTCAACCGGCCCGCTCCACGACCATCCTTCCTGGGGACCGTACGGCCGTGGAACCGAATGCCTAGGGTCACCCGGGCGGGGGCAAGGGGGTGGCCCGCAGACCGGCCAGCACCACGGCGTGGACCCGTCCTAGCTCGGGGACGAGCCCCTCGATCGGTTCCGTTCCCAGAAACGGGGGCGCGAAGGAGGCGTAGCAGCGAAGGAGGGCCCGGGCGCTCGCCCCGGGGTCGTCGGGCAGCCGGAACGCGCCCTCTCGGGCGCCCTCGGCGAGAAAGCCGGCGAACAAGGCTTCTTCTCGCTGAATGTAGCGGCGCCGGGTCTGCTCGATCGGCGCGCAGTCCCCGCAGTGGAAGAAGTCGAGGGCGTGGGCTCCCTCGCCGTGGGCCCGAGCGAACCGTTCGAAGCGGGTGTCGAGAGCCCGCCGGAGCCGCTCCTCGGCGCTGCCGGGGCCCCGCCAGGCGGCTTCCAGGGCTTCGATGAGGCCGGCATAGCGGCGCTCCGAGAGCGCCCCGAGAATGGCGTTCTTGGAGGGGAACTCGAGGTAGACGGATCCCACCGCCACCCGGGCCGCCCGGGCGATCTCCGAGATCGTCGTCTTCTGGGGTCCGCGCTGACGGAAGAGGTCTTCGGCAGCGAGAAGAATCGCCCGCTGCCGGTGGGGCGCGCGGTCGTGCACGGCGAGACGAGCTTCGACCGGGGAGCGCGGCGCCGCAAGCCTCGTCTCCCTCGGTCGTTCCGTGCGCGGCCGCACGGGGTGGGTCCGTCGTGCCCCGAGAAACCGGTCCAGGCGCCCGCCGGGTCCTGCCCCGTCCCCGCACTATCGCCCTCTTGGGCCAGTGTGCTCTACTGATGCCATGCTTGGCTTGGCGAACCTGGGACCGTTGGGGGGCCTGGTCCGAGCCGCGGGGCTCGTCCTGGTCGCCGAAATGCTCGCCGGCGGCATGCTGGTCGGGGGGTGCGGCGGCCGCACCGGGCTCGACGGCGTCTTGGGATCGGAGGGCGCTCCCGGGGAGGGCGCCGGCGTAGACGACCCCCGCCTCGACGGGGGCCGGGACAACGACGACGATGACGACGACGACGACGACGGGCGGCCCCCCGTCGACCCGCCGGACCTGGAGGTCGAGCTGCCGGAGGACCCCGGGCCCCCGGATTCCGGGCCACGACCGCCCTGCGTCGAGCTTCCCCCGGGGGAGACCGTCGATGCGCTGTTCCGCCTGCAGGCCCGACTCGAGGCCGCGGACGTCGTGTTTCTCGTCGACATCACCGGGTCCATGAATGCCGAGCTCAATCGGATCCGGGTCGAGCTGTCGTCGGAGATCGTGCCGGCGCTCGTCGACCGCATCCCGGACCTCGAGCTCGCCGTCGCCGTCTTCGCCGACTTCCCCGTGGAGCCCTACGGCACGGGATTCGAACGGCCCCTCGTGGTCATCCAGGACGGGACCCGAGACCTCGCCGCGGTCGACGAGGCCGCCGCCGACGTCCGCCGCTTCGGACCGACCGGCGACTACGCCGAGTCCCAGATCGAGGCCCTCTACCAGCTGATGACCGGGGCGGGGGCGGGGCGTTTCGTCGACGCCGCGGACTGCCCGCCGGGGCGAAGGGGTGCCGCCTGCCTCCGAGAGACGGCTACCCCCATCGTGTTTCTGTTCACCGACGCCCCCTCCCACAACGGCGTCGGGGGCGCCTTCCGCTACGTCGGCGAGGTCGCCGAGGTGGCCCACGGCCACGGGGAGGCGATGGACGCCCTCCGGTCGGCGGGCGCGCGGGTCCTCGGCTTCTTCAGCGGCGACCGGGACGTCCATGCCGACGCCCTGCTCCAGCTGATCGAGGTCGGCTTCGCCACCGAGTCCGTGGACACCAGCGGGAACGTCCTGGTCTACGACATCGGGCGCAACGGAGAGCGGCTTTCGGCGGACGTGGTGACCGCCGTCGATGCCCTCGTCGACGAGGTACCCATCGAAGACGTGCGCCTCGAGCTGAGCGGCCCCGGGGCTCGGTTCGTCGTCGACGCCCGCCCGGCGGGGGCCCGGCCGCCCACCGGCGCCGAGGAGACCCCGGAGGGCTTTGCGGGGGTCCGGCCGGGGACCCGGCTCGGCTTTCGCCTGACCCTGTCGAACGATCTCGACCCCGCAGAGACGGACGGGGGACCCTATCTGCTGAACTTGGTCCTCGTGAACGAGGTCGGTCGCCCGGTGGCGCGGCGTCGGGTCCAGATCGTCGACCCCACCCGCGGCGGTCGCTGCGGCTGAACGGCGGCGGCCGCCGCCGCGGTGGCGCCCAGGCCGCCAGGTCGACGACGCCGCCATCGCCGCCGCGCTGACGACGAGAGCGGCGCCCGAGGCCGACGCGTCCGCCCGGCTGCTACTCGCCGCCCGTGGCGCCCCCGCCCTTCGTCGACCCGCCGGCGCCGGCGGCCCCGCCGCCGGGGACCGGCCTCATCCCGGGCATCCCGGCGGGCCGGTCCATGATCGCGAGGAGCTCGACGTCGACCACGATGGTGCCCTGGGGGGCCCGGGGGCGTCCCTGGAAGGCCAGCTCCTCCGGGATCCAAAGCCGCCACTTGTCCCCTTCCACCATCAGCTTCATCGCCTCTCGCCAGCCGGGCAGCAGGGTGCGCAGCATGGTGGTCCGGGGCCGTCCGGCCATCACCGTGCTCTGGAAGAGCTGACCCTCCGTCGACCAGGCGTTGTAGTGCATGCTCACCAGGTTCGAATCCTCCGGATGGGTCTCCCCCTCGCCTTCCTCGAGCACGCGATAGGCGACGCCGTTTTCCGTCTTCTTGGCGTCCGCCGGCGCCTCGGCGACGTCGTCCGGCGCCTCCGGCGCCTTGGTGATCTCGAGGAGCTCGATGTCGAAGACCAGCATCCCCTGGGGACCCGACTTCCCCTCGTAGGCGAGCTTCGCCGGGATCCACACGCGCCGCTTCTCCCCCGCGACCATCAACTGCAGCGCCTCGGTCCATCCGGGGATCACCTGGCCGACGCTGAACTGGGCCGGGGCGCCTCGGGTCAGGGAAGAATCGAAGCGGTTCCCGTCCGTGGTCCAGCCGGTGTAGTGGACCGTCACCCGGTCCGAAGGCCCGGGATGGGCGGTCCCGGTGCCCTCTTCGAGGATCTTCCAGGCGAGACCGCTCTCGCTCTTCTCCGCGTCTTCCGGGGGGGCGGCGACGTCC
>DAPKRP010001061.1:0-3681 GCA_031800515.1 Polyangiaceae bacterium LLY-WYZ-14_1
ACGGCAGACCTGGCGCTCCTTCACACCCTGGGGGTCCGGCTCGAGCTGGTCCACGGGGCGCGGCCTCAGACGGAAGAGCGTCTGGCCCGGCGCCAGCGCGAGAGCCAGGTGGTCGACGGGGTGAGGGTCACCGACGAGGTCGCCCTCAAATGCGTCACCGAGGCCGCGGGCGTCGTCCAAGGCCGCCTCACCGCCCTGCTCGGCATGGGGACGCCGGCCATGCCCCGGGCGGGAGCCGGGGTGCGGGTCGCGACGGGCAACTTCGTCGTCGCCAAGCCTCGTGGGGTCCGGAACGGCGTGGACTACCGCTTCACCGGTGAGGTCCGCCGGGTCGACGCCGAGGGTATCCGGCGCCGCCTCGCCGACGACACCATCGTCGTCGTCGGTCCCATCGCCCACGCCCTGACCGGCGAGACCTTCAACGTGAGCCTCCACGACACCGCCGAGGCGGTCGCCCGGGCCCTCTCGGCGGACAAGCTCGTCGCCCTGGTCGAGGCGCGCCGAGGCGCCGAGGCATTTCGCCGACTCCCGAGCCAGCTCACCCCGGAAGAGGCGGACCAGGTGCTCGGGGGGAGGCGCCGCCTGCCGGACGACCTCCGGCGGCACCTCACGGCCGCCGTCCGCGCGTGCCGACATGGGGTCCGACGGGCCCATCTGATCTCCCGAGGGGTGGACGGCGGGCTGCTCCTCGAGCTCTTCACCCGGGAGGGGGCGGGTACCCTGGTGACGGCGGAGAGCTTCGAGGGCATCCGCCCGGCCCGTGCCGGTGACGTCTCCGCTCTGCTGGATCTGCTGGATCCCTTGGCGACGGAGGGCGTCCTCCGGGCCCGACCCCGGGTGCTGGTGGAAGAAGACATCGAGCGGTTCGTGGTGGTCGAACGGGACGGGTTGGTCGTCGCTGCCGCCGCCCTCCAGCCCTTCGGCGACGGCCGGGTCGCCGAGCTCGGTCCCATCGTCGTCCACCCCGCCTTCCGGGGAACCGGGCGGGGAGACCTGCTCCTCCGCTATCTCGAGCGTCGGGCGGGGGAACAGGGTGTCGAGCGCCTCGTCCTCTTGACGACCCACGCGGAGGACTGGTTCCGGGAGCGGGGGTTCGTCCCCGCGGCTTCCCGGGAGCTCCCGGTCGCCCGTCGCCGCAGCAATGCGGGCCGGCGGGCGAAGGTGCTCGCGAAGAACCTCGACGTGGTCGCTTCTGACGCGGGGGCCCCGCCGCCGCCTCGGCGATCCCTCCCGGGTTGACTCCGCCTCCGGTGGCAGGCATCCCCGGGGGCCGAAACCGACCGAGATTGGAGAACGCGATGGCGTTGGTTCCCGTGCATGGCGGCCTCGAGCGGCCCGTCGATCGAATCCTGCCGCTCTCGAAGAAAAAGGACCTCGTCGAGGAGTCGGCGGCGATGCCGAAGGTCGTCGTCCAGGACGCGGACCTCGCCACCGTCTACCGGATCGCGGACGGCACCCTGTCGCCCCTCGAAGGTCCGATGAACGAAGCGGAGGTCGACCGGGTGCTCGAGACCCGGACGATCGAGCGGGGGGGCACGGCCTACGCGTGGACGATCCCCATCGTCCTCCCGGTCACCGACGAAGAAGCCCAGGGCCTGGCGACGGGGCGCGAGGCGGCGCTTTGCGATCGCGACCTCGACCCCATCGGGGTGCTCACCGTCGAATCCATCTTCGACTGGGACAAGGCGCGCATGGTCGAACGGGTCTACCGGACTTCCCGGATGGACCATCCCGGGGGGGACATCATCGCCAAGGACCCCCGGACGAAGCTGGTGGGGGGGACGATCCAGGCGCTCCCGGCGCCGAAGAACCTCCACTTCGGCGAGTACCTGCGCACGCCGGCGGAGACCCGGGCGCTCCTCGCCGCCCGGAAGTTCGAAGCGGCGCTCGCCTTCCAGACCCGCAACCCCCTCCACCGGGCCCACGAATACGCCTTGGTCTACGGGGCCGAAGAGCTCACCCGGTCCGGCCTCTACACCGGCGTCGTCCTCAATCCCCTGGTGGGACAGCTCAAGGGGGACGACGTCGACGCCGCGACCCGGATGCGCACCTACGCGGCTCTGCTGAAGAACCGGGCCCTCGGGCAGGGAGACGCGGACGAGGCCCTCTGGAAGAAGGTCGGTTACCAGCTGAACGACGTCTTCGAGCTGATCGGCCTCGACATCAAGATGTTCTACGGCGGCCCGTCGGAGGCGGTCATGCACGCCATCTACCGCCAGAACCACGGCTTCAGCCACATCGTGATCGGCCGAAAGCACGCGGACGCCCCCTACCACGACAAGACCCCCATCTGGGGTGACTTCGACGCTCACGAGATCTTCGACGATCTCCCCGGCGAGCTCGCGACCAGGCCCGTCAAAGTGGGCTTCGCCGCCTTCTACGAGAGCCTGGGCCGGGTCGATCTCATGGAGCGGCACCCGGACGAAAAGCCGTTCTTCATCAGCGGGACGAAGGTGCGGGAGATGCTGCAGCAAGGGGAGCAGCCGGACCCGAAGATCATGCGGCCGGAGACCGCTGCGGTGCTGATCGAAGCCTACCGGGAGAAGTCGGGGAGCTGAGCCCAGGCCGGAGACCAGCGGCCCCAGGGAAACCCGCATGGAACGCCTGTCCCTCGCCCTGCCCGGGGGGCGCTTCGTCGCTCTGGCGGAAGGCCCGAAGACGGGTCCCCTGGCCTTGTGCGTCCATGGGTTTCCCGACGTCGCCGAGACCTTCTCGGAATCGGGCCTCCTCTCGGCGCTCGGGGGATCCGGCTATCGCGCCGTCGCACCCTATCTCCGAGGCTACGCGCCCTCGACCCTCGCCGGGCCCTTCGACGCCGACCGGCTCGCTCGAGACCTGGTGGAGCTCGCCGATGCCCTCTCCCCAGGGCGGCCGGCGGCGCTGGTCGGGCACGACTGGGGCGCGGTCGCGGCCTACCTCGCGCTGGCCGTCGCGCCGGGGCGGTTCTCCCGGGCGGTGACCCTCGCCGTCCCCCATCCCCTCGCCTTCTTCCGCAACCTTCTGCGCCACCCGAGCCAGCTCCGTCGCTCGGGCTACATGGCGGTCTTTCAGCTGCCCGGGCTTCCCGAGCGCGCCCTCCGCCTGGGCGGCTTCGCCTGGGTCGAAGAGCTCTGGCGGCGCTGGTCCCCCGGCTACGCGCCGTCCCGTCGGCACCTCGACCGGGTCACCGGCTGCCTCGACCGCAGCCTCCCGGCGCCCCTCGGTCCCTATCGGGCGATGGGCTGGCCGCCGGTCTCCGCGGGTCGACGTCTCGCTCGGGCGGCGGCGCCGGATGCTCGCATTCGAGTGCCGACGCTGCACCTCCACGGGGCGGACGATGGCTGCATCGGTCCCGCCCTCCGGGCCGGTCAGGACCGCTACTTTCACCCGGGCGCCCTGGCCCAGGGAATCGTCCCGGACGCCGGTCATTTTCTGCATCTCGAGCGGCCGGACGTCGTCGCCGCGCGCGTCCTCGCCTGGCTCGACGGGGGCTGACCTGTCCACAGCTCGTCCCCAGTCCACCCCCCGGATACCCACAGGCTTGTTCCCGGCGGGCAGAAGCCCCAGAGTGGTTCGCTGGTTCTCGATGGCCGCCGGAACCGCTACCGAGCTGACACGTCGTCACCGCCTGCGGGTCGGAGCGGCCGTGCTAATCGAAAGGCTTCGGGCCGGACCCGGGGAGGCGGGCGACCCGGGCGCGGC
>DAPKRP010001062.1:0-1756 GCA_031800515.1 Polyangiaceae bacterium LLY-WYZ-14_1
CGATCATCCCGGCGATGGGCGGCGAGCACGCCGAGGAGCCGGCCCACCCGGGCCGCCTCGGTGGCGTCCCTGGCGGAGGCGGCGAGCCGGTCCGCGTAATGGGACGCCGACTCGTATTCCCGGAGGCCCAGGTGGAGCAGCGTCATCTCCTCGAGGATCCCGAGGCGAGCCGCGGGGTCCGGCTCGAGGGCGAGCATGCGGCCGGAGAGGAGCAGCTTCGTCCAGAGATCCCGTGCCGCCGCCCGCTCCCCCCGGAGCCGCTCGAGGCTCATCTCGGTCGGCACGGCACCGTCCAGGGGAAGGCTGTAGATGTCGAGGCTGCCCCCGTGGGAGCAGGTCATCAGGAGGCGACCCGCGGCGGGCGCCGGGTAGTGGCAGTTCCAGCGGGCGCTGGTGAGCTGGGTCGGGGTCGCCGCCGGGTCGACGGGGCTCGTGCCGGCGGGGGCCTCCGGGTCGAAGGGCACCCGGAAGACGACGCTGTTGTCGTTGCCGTCGATCCGGCCGTCCCGGTTGGTGTCGTTGAGGTACTGGGAGAAATAGAGATGACGTCCCGCCGGGCCGAAGGCGGGGTAGCCGGTGACCCCCGGGAGGGGCGGGGCATAGTCCCGCCTCGAGCCCGAGTCGGCCTCGCCGTTTCCCCGGAGACGTACGAAACGCAGGGCCGAACCGGTCCGATTGACGAAGGTGACGCCGACGTCCTGGCGGCGGGGCTCGAGGGGAACGTAGGCGAGGAACCCCCCGGCGGGCGAGACCGCGACGCCGACGGCATCGTCCCCGAGGTCCAGGGGCTGGCTCGCGCCGTCGGCGAGGGAAAAGCGCCGGAGGGAGAAGCCGGCGTGCAGGTCCTCCCGGCTGAGCACGCCGAGGACGTCCGGACCGAGCCAGACCACCTGGAGCTCCGCCCCACGGCCGCCTCGGGTCAGACAGCGCTCCCCGCGGGCCCCACCGACGCCGTCGCCGTTCCCCCCGCGGACGCGCCGGACGCAGGCATCCCCCGTCGCGTCCCGGACGTAGGAGACGTAGGCGAGGCGGTTGCCGTCGGGCCCCACCTCGGGCCAGGCGACGTCTCCGGATTCGTCGAAGAGCCGCTCCGGAGCGCCCCCGTCGACGGGGGATTGGACGAAGAGCTCGGTCGTGCCCGCCTCGTCGCTGACGAAATAGAGGGCGTCCCCGTCGGGAGAAAGGCGTCCCATGAACTGGTTGGCCCCCCCGGCGGTGAGGCGCACCGGGACACGCACCGCCAGCGGGTCCTCCGGGCCGTCCCCCTCCGTCTGCCCCCGGGCGACGGCGGCGGGAAGAACGGCGGAGGCGACGACGAGGCGCAGCGCCGCCGCGCCCCACCCCGGGCGGCCTTCGGGACCGGCGCCGGGGCGGTGCCGGGCGCCCGGCGTGGCGGGCCGGGGGAGGAGGCGGTCCGGCCTCACCGGGGGCATTCCTTTCGGACCCAGCCGTCCGGGGGCTGCTCGATGGGGGCCCCGCAGACCACCCGTTCGAGGTGCACGGTCCGCCAGGTCCGTCGGACCTCCTCCGGGGAGACCTCCGGGGACCGACCCTCGAGATAGGCCCAGACCTGGCGCCGGTGGACGTTCGCCCGGCCGAGCAGGCGGGCCACCTCCCCGGAGGCGAGGTTCCCGGGACAGGGGGTGTCCGGCCGCGGGGTCAGGAGCCCGTCCGCCGCCTCTCCGACACAGCCGGCCCGGAGCAGCTGGTCGAGGCGGTCCTGGTCCGTCGCCACCCGGGCGTAGAGCTCGGCGAC
>DAPKRP010001063.1:0-2799 GCA_031800515.1 Polyangiaceae bacterium LLY-WYZ-14_1
CCCCGCCCTCGAGGTGGGCACCTGGCCCCAGCTCGCCGCCGAGCTCCTCGACCTGGCGGCCGGGGGGCGCACGCGATTCCACGCCGCCCTCGCCTGGGCCGGCTGGGCCCTCGCTCCGACGGAGATGCGTCGGCGGGGAACCGCCCCGCCCCGGCCCTGGGCCGACGTCTTCGACCGAGCGGAGGCGCGCACCAGCGCCGACACGGCGGAGGCACCGGAGTCGATGCTCCGAGATTTCCTCGCCGACGAGGTCTGGAACCTCCGCTGGGCCGCCCGCCGTCCCTATCGGGAGGCCGCGGCGGATCTCGCCACCCGGGCCGAGCTCGCGACGCGCCTCGCCCGGACCGGCTCCCGGCGGGGGCGTCGGCCGGACCTGGCGATGGCGGAGGCGCTCACCGTCGTCGAGCTCCTCGGGGCGAGCGATCTCTGGGGCAGCGCCCTCGATCGCATCGCCCGCTCGGCCTGATCACCTTCGCGGGGACCGTTCGAGCCACCCGGGAGACTCGAGCCAGACGTCGTCGGCGGTCACCCGGTCGCCCTCGATGCTCAGGCGCACGTGATGGCGGCGATCCACCGGGAGGCGACCTCGCCGCCCGCCGGCCCCTGGCTCTTTCCCCGGGAGGTGCCGGGGGACCGCCGCGGCGTTGATGCAAGGGACGCCGGCGAGCTCCCCCCGGGTCCGCCGGCTGCCCCCTCCCCGGAGGCGGTGGTGCATGTGCCCGGCGACCACCGCCAGCACCCGCCGCCCGGCGGCCACCGCATGAGCGACCGCCTCCGCGAGGTCCGGGTCCCCCCAGTCCCCCTCCCCGGGCCGGAAGTCGCAGCCGAAGGGGGCGGTCCGCTCGGCGCCGAGCCCCCGGGGCCCGTTGTGGGCGAGGACGATCAAAGGAACGGATGGGTCGAGGGCATCGATGAGTCCCCGGAGCCGATGGGCGGATTCCCCCAGGGAGGCGACCCGGTGGGCTCGCCGGAGGTGCCTCGGGAAGGCGATCTGGTCCCCCCCCATCGCGTGGGGCCGGGCGGCGAGGAGGACGATCGGCCCCTGCCGGGCGGGAAGCGGGCAGGTCTCGTAGGCGACCAGACGGGCGGGGTCGAGGGCCCGGGCCAGCGCATCGAGGCGTCGCGGCTGACCCGCGCCGAGGGTGCGTCGGAGGGAGTGCCAGCCCAGCACCTCGGAGACGAGCTGGAGGGGAAGGACCGCGTCGTGGTTGCCCGGCACGACGAAGGCGGGGGTCCGAAGGGCGGCGATGCGCCGGGCGACGGCCAGCCCTTTCCGCCAATCCCAGTCGGAGAGGTCCCCGGTGAACAGGACGGCGTCGTAGCCGGCACCATCCAGCTGGGCGACGTCCGTGTCGTCGAAGTGGTGATGGACGTCTCCGATCACCGCGTAGGTCGCCCGGGGACCCGACCCGTCCCGGCGACCCGGAGAGGATCCGCCGCCGGCGGCCTCGGCTCCCGGGGCGGACGACCCCCAGGTCATCCGTCGGCGCCGCCGTCGGAGCCCAGGCCGGTGAGGCCGGCGAGAATGCCCTTCGCCTCGGCGAGGGCCCGTTCTGCCTCGACCCGGCGCTCGCCGTCGGCCCGCCGCTGACGGGCGCATTCGGCGAGCTCCTCCTCCAGCGCTTCCACCCGGGCCTCCGCGGTTTCCGCCCGTTCTTCGGCGCCGGCGAGCTCGAGGGTCGCCCGGGCCTCCCGCGCCTGCGCCTCGCCGAGCTGGTGCGTGAGGCGCGCCACCTCCTCGGCGAGCTGGTCCCGGGCAGCCGCATGGACGGTGCCGTTCCGAAGGCTGACCAAGCTGGCCTCTCGATCCCCGAGGCGGTGGCGGAGGCCGGCGAGCTCCCCTTCGAGCTCCTTGAGCCGGCCGGTCTGGCCCGCCGTCTCCGCACGCCCGCGGGAGAGGGCGAGGCCGAGCTGGTCCTCGAGCTCCGCCGCCCGGCGCTCCACCCCCAGGGTGCGGCCCCGAGCCTCCTCGACCTCCAGGGCGGACAGGGTGGCCTGGGCCTCGGCGAAGCGGAGCCGCTCCTCGAGCTCGGCGAGGCGGGCGGCCAGGCCCCGCGCCCGGCCGGCGAGGAGCGCCTCCCGGGCGTCCCGGTCCCGCTCCGAGACGCCGGCGGGCTCGGCAGGGTGCCCCCGGACCCCGTCCTCCGTCGGCAACACGGGATAGCGCCCGGTGGGCGCGCCCTCCGAGTCGTCGACCACCCAGGGGGACGCCGGGGGTTCGGAAACGCCCGTCTCCTCCCGCCCGCTGCGCGCCTCGAGGTCCGGCGCGGATGGCCGCCGGTGCCGGGGGTCGGGGCGCCGGCGTAGGTCTTCCACCTCGGCGGTCAGCTCGTCGATCCGAAAGCGCGCTTCCGTCAGGGCGAGCTCGGCGTCGAGGGCGCGTTCGAGGGCGGCGTCGGCCGCCTCCTCGGCCCGGGCGAGGCGGGCGCGATCGATCCCCGCCTCGGCCCGGTCCCCCCGGGGACCGGAGGCAGCCGCGGAGGCCTCCAGGGCGAGCCCCCCGACGACGACGGCCCCCGCCGCGGAGGAGGCGGCCGCGGGGATGGGCCGCTGGACCTGGGGGGCGCCGTTCCCCGTGGGCGATGAGGGCCCCGGCCGTTCCTCTCGCCGGCGGAGCTCTTCGACCAGGTCCCGAACGATCCCCCCCCGTCGGCGCACCTCTTCGTGCAGCTCGGCGACGACGCGCCCCCGTTCGACGAGCGCCGCTTCGAGGCGCCGCAGCTCCCGGTCCGCATCGTCCGCGGCGTCGGCCGGGCCGAGGCCGGCGGGGGACCCCGGGGGCACCTTCGCCTCCGGGCC
>DAPKRP010001064.1:0-1784 GCA_031800515.1 Polyangiaceae bacterium LLY-WYZ-14_1
CCAGTGCCCCCTCCCCGGCCCCCTCGAAGACAATGTCGCCCGGGTCGAGGCGCTGGTCCGGGAGGCCGCGGCCCGCGGGGCCCGGCTGGTGCTGCCCCCGGAGCTCTTCGAGGGTCCTTACTTCCCCCAGGAGGAACGGGAGACCTTCTTCGCCTGGGCCCGGCCCCTCGAGGGTCACCCCACCCTGGAACGGTTCGCCGGTCTGGCCCGGGAGCTCCACCTGGTCCTCCCCGTGTCCTTCTTCGAGCGGGCCGGCCCGGCCTTCTACAACAGTCTGGCCACCTTCGATGCGGACGGGCGGCTGGTCGGCCACTACCGGAAGAGCCACATCCCGGACGGCCCGGGCTACGAGGAGAAATACTACTTCCGACCCGGGGACACCGGTTTCGTCGCGGCCCCGACCACCTTGGGCCGCATCGGGGGCGCCATCTGCTGGGACCAGTGGTTCCCGGAGACCGCCCGGGCCCTCACCCTTCAGGGCGCCGACGTCCTGCTCTATCCGACGGCGATCGGCTCCGAGCCCGCGGAGCCCGAGCTCGACACGCGGGCGCCCTGGAAGCGGGCGATGGTCGGCCACGCGGTCGCCAACGCGATCCCGGTGATGGCGGCGAATCGCATCGGAACAGAAGGAGCGATGAGCTTCTACGGCTCCTCCTTCATCGTGGATCACCGCGGTGAGACGCTGGTAGAGCTGGGTCCAGAGGAAGAAGGGGTCGGCCTCGCCGAGCTCGACCTCGTCGCCGCCGCTCGAGCCCGGGCGAGCTTCGGCTTCTTCCGGGATCGGCGACCGGAGCTCTATGGGGTGCTCGGTACCGCCGACGGGCGCCCGCCCGCCGCGGGACCGGGCCAGCGATAGCGACCCTCCGGGTCCAAGGGAACGCTGACCGCGGTGGGGTCCCCCGGCGCCGGTCGGGCGCCGCTCTGACGCAGCAGGCCGACCCGGAGCCCCCCCGCCTCGATGCGGCGGCGCTCTCCCGGCGTGAGCCGGTGCCGGCTCTCCACCACCCATCCCGCCTCGAGGGCCGCTGGAGACAGCTCCCCGTCGAACAGAAGGTCCACCCGATGGGGGCGATAGCCGGTGCCGAGGCGGACCGCGAGGTCGCTCGGGGCGGGACCCCCGGCGGCGAGCTCCAGGCGAAGGACGTCTCGGGACAGCGCGGCGGCCCGGAGCACCAGGGTCTCGGATAGGCGAAGGCCCGCGTCCGGCTGGTCCGTCCGGCCCACCCGCCACCGATGGCCGACGGCGGGAAGGTCCCCCGCCGGCTCCCGGGCCAGCACGAGGTAGCGACCCGGGGCGGCGATGAGCCGATGGTCCGGACGGGCCAGCCAGGTGCGCAGGAAAGGCTCTTGTTCCGTCCGAAGCAGGTCTTCCCGACCGGCGAAGCGGGCCCGGTGGGCCGCGTCGAGGACGACCCGGTCGACCCCTCGTTCGGGGGGCGGCGCCCGATGGACCCAGCGGCGCTCGGCGAGGTGGGGCAGGAGCGGATCCGGCGCCTGGACCGAGGCCTCCGTCGGGATGGCCGCCAGCGCCGCCGCAGCGGCTCGGCTGTCCTCGTCGAAGCGGAACGCCTCCGGCGTGAAGCGGGGCGACAAGGGCGTGGCCCCGGCGACGACCTGGGCCCCGGCGGCTGCGGCCACCCAGACGATCACGGCGCCGACTGCTTCTCGCCGGCGGCCGGCGTCGCGGATCCGCTCATCGCAGTCACTCACAACCCCCCGGGGCTGGCCCGGGTCTGGACGGATATTCGAAGGTCGCATGGTATGGAAAGGCCGCCCGAGAACGG
>DAPKRP010001065.1:0-4390 GCA_031800515.1 Polyangiaceae bacterium LLY-WYZ-14_1
GCATCGAGGTGCTTCGCCGCACCCGGGATCGGTCCCCGACGACCCAGGTCATCGTGATGACCGCCTTCGGCACCGTCGCCTCGGCGGTCGAGGCCATGCGGGTCGGGGCCTTCGACTACGTCGAGAAGCCCATTCGGGACCGGGAGCTGCTCGAAAAGGTGCGCCTCGCCGTCGGCGAACGGCTCGCCGCCAACGACAACCGGGGCGCGCTCGAAGACAAGAAGCTCTCCGCCGCCCCGAGCCCCCGAGCCCCCGCTCTCCTCTCGTCGGCGACCGGGGTCCGATTCCGACTCATCGGGTCATCGACGGCGATGACGGATGTCCTCGACCGGGTCGAACGGATCGGGCCCACGGATGCCACCGTCCTCATCACCGGCGAGAGCGGCACGGGCAAAGAGCTCGTCGCCCGAGCCATCCACGCCGCCTCGGACCGGGCCGACCAGCCCTTCGTCACCGTCAACTGCGCCGCGATCAACGAGACGCTGCTCGAAAGCGAGCTCTTCGGCCATGTCCGGGGCTCCTTCACGGGCGCGATCCAGGGGCGCCGGGGCCTCATGGAAGAGGCGAACGGCGGGACGTTCTTCTTCGACGAGATCGCCGAGACGCCGCCGACGGTTCAGGCGAAGCTCCTCCGTGCGATCCAGGAAGGCGAGATCCGCCGCATCGGCGACAACCGGGGCATTCAGGTCGACGTGCGCCTCATCGCCGCGACCAACCAGGACCTGCCCCAGGCGATCTCGGAAAAGCGTTTCCGGAAAGACCTCTACTACCGACTGAACGTCGCCCGCTTCAGCCTGCCGCCCCTTCGAGAGCGGCGCGAGGACATCCCCCAGCTGGTCGGGTTCTTCCTGGACCGCTACGCCCGAAAGCTCGACAAAGACGTCCGCCTCGGGGACGGGGTCGAAGACTTCCTCATCCACTATGACTACCCCGGCAACGTCCGGGAGCTCGAAAACATCATCGAGCAGGCGGTCGCCCTCAACCTCGATGGGGTCATCCGCCTCGAAGACGTGCGTCCCCTGGAAGCCCTGGAGGTCGAGACCGGCCACCGGGGGGAATCCCCGGAGGCGGCGGCCCGCTCCGGGCGGCTCCAGGACGTCGTCGAAGAGGTCGAACGCCGCCACATCGAACGCACCCTCCGGGAGGTCTCGGGAAGCCGGGAGCGGGCGGCGGAGGCGCTCGGCCTGTCCCCGACCACCCTCTGGCGAAAAATGAAGCGCCTCAAGGTCGGCTAATCGTCCCTTCTCGGGATTGTTGGATCCACGAGACGGGTGAGGAAGTAAGTCCCTCCCCCTGGCCCCACAGCGGGGCCCGCGGGTTCCGTTATCCTCGCGGCGATGGCCGACGAAATCATGCGCCTCGGGGACATGTTGGTCGCCGCCGGGCTGGTCTCCCGGGACCAGGTGGACTGGGCGCTCCGGCGCCAGAAAGAGAGCGGCAAGCGCCTCGGGGAAGAGCTCGTCGAGCTCGGCTTCCTGACCGAGGTCCAGCTCACCCAGGCGCTGTCGAATCAGCTGTCCTTGCCCTGGGTCAGCCTCTACCACGTGGAGTTCTCCCGGGAGCTCCTCGACCTGATCCCCGCTGAGATCGCCGACCGCCACACCGCGGTGCCTATCTACGTCCGCTCCGTACGGGCGGATGGGGACACCCTGTTCGTCGCGATGGCGGACCCGACGAACGAGGACGCCCTCACCGCGCTGCGTCGGGTGTCGAGCCTGCCGGTGAAGCCCATGGTGGCGCCGCCCTCGGAGATCCGAACCGCCATCCGGGTCTATTACTTCGGCGGCTGGCGCTCCTCGGTGCCCCCGGGCACCGAGCCCCCGGGCTCCCTCCTGGTCTCGGAGCCCGGGAGTGAAGGGGCGACGGCCCCCGTGTCCTCCGACGAGCCCACCGCGGTGGTCCCCCCGGAGACCTCGGCGGAGCTCCGGGCGTCCGCGCGCCGGGAGGCGGCGGCCACGGCCGACGCCCCCCCGTCCTCACCGCCGTCGTCTCCCCATGCTCCCGCCTCCGCCGCCGGACCCTGGCGAGGTCCCTCGGGTCGTGGCCGGGGCACCGGGCGCCCGGAGGCGGCGGTCCCCGGGGGACGGGACCCTGCCCGGGACCTCTCCGCCGACCTGGATCGACCCACGGACGTGACCGCGATCCGGTCGATGCCGCTGCCGTCGAACATCGCCTCCCGGCGGAAGATGGTCACCCTGACCCTACTCGACGGGACCGTCGTCCGGCTTCCCGTGAAGGGCAAGCAAAGCGACGCCCCCGGCGCGCCGGACGATGGGTCCCTGACCGCGACGGACCTCATCGCGGCGCTGCGGGCGCGGGCGGAAGGGAAGGACGTCTCCGACGTGCTCGGGGATGCGGGCTGGGAGGAGCTCTTCAGCGTGCTCCTGACCCTGTTGATCCGAAAGGGGCTGGTCGCCGACTGGGAGTTCGTCGACGAATGGCGGCGACGCCGGGGCCCCGAGTAGGGCTACTCGTACTAGTCCCGGCGGATGCCGAGGGCGCGGAGGCGTTTGTGGAGGCTGGTGCGCTCCACCCCGAGCAGCTGGGCGGCCCGGGAGACGTTCCAGTCGACCTCCGTCAGGGTCTGTTCGATGTAGCGTCGTTCCGCGGCGTCCCGAAACGCCCGCAGGGTGGGCCGGTCGGCCCCGTCGGGCGGGTCGACGACCCGGTCGACGACAAGGGCGGCGGCGTTCCCGTCGGGGGCAGGCGCCCCCTCGGGACCCTCGGAGGCCGCGGGGGCCGCGCTGTCCCCGGCTCCCGGCTCGGCGCCAAGGGTCCGGGGCGGCCGGAGCTCCGGAGGCAGGTCCCCGGGGGCCAGGGGATCGCCTCCCAAGATCACCATGCGCTCGAGGACGTTCCGCAGCTCTCGCACGTTGCCGGGCCACTCGTAGGCGGCGAGGGCCGCCTGGGTCGCCTCCTGGATCCGCACCGGCCTGCGGCCATGGATGCCGCACAGCTCGTCGACGAAGGTCGCCGACAGGACCGGGATGTCCTCCCGACGCTGGCGGAGGGGCGGGACGGCCAGGGGCACCACGTTCAGGCGGAAGTACAGATCTTCTCGAAAGCGGCCCTCCTCCACCTCGGCGGATAGGTCTTTGTTGGTCGCCGCCACCACCCGGACGTCGACGGCGATCGTCCGCTCCGAGCCCACCCGACTGACCTCGCCACTCTGAAGCGCCCGGAGCACCTTCGCCTGGGCGCTCGAGCTCATGTCCCCGACCTCGTCGAGGAACAAGGTCCCGCGGTGGGCGAGCTCGAAGAACCCGCGGCGCCGTCCCTGGGCCCCGGTGAACGCCCCCCGCTCGTAGCCGAAGAGCTCGCTCTCGATGAGCTCGGAGGGAATCGCGGCGCAGTTCACCTTGACGAAGGGTCGGTCCCGGCGGGCGCTCAGCCGATGGATCGCCCGGGCCACCAGCTCCTTGCCGGAGCCGCTCTCGCCGGTGACCAGTACCCGGGCGGAGGTCGGGGCGACTTTTTCGATCTGTCCGTAGAGGGCGCGCATCGCCGGCGCCTCTCCGATCATCTCGTAGCGCTCCGTCGCCCGGGAGCGGAGCGCGGCGACCTCCTGCTCGAGGCGGGAGGTTCGGAGGGCGTTCGAGATGCTGACGAGGACCCGCTCCCGGTCCAGCGGCTTCTCCAGAAAGTCGACCGCCCCCGCCTGGATGGCCGCCACCGCCTCGGCCAGGGACGCGTGACCCGAGATCACGAGCACCGGGATGGCCGCGCCGCCACCCTCCGGGTCGACGACCTCGCCGAGGAGGTCGAGCCCGGACCGCCCCGGCAGCTTCAGGTCGAGGATGGCCAGGTCGATGGGCTCCCGGCCGAGCATGGTGGCTGCCGCCTCCGCCGTGTCCGCGTCGAGCACCTCGTAGCCCGCGCCCTCCAAGACCATCCGCAGGGTGCGGCGGATGTTGCGCTCGTCGTCGACGACGAGGATGCGCTCGGTCATGGGCCGTCCCCGGAGTCGTCCGCCGCCGTCGACCGGGTCCGCACTCAGTCCGCCTCCTCCGGAGGCTCGCCCTCTTCCCCCTCGGACGAGGACGACCCGTCCCCCTCCGCAGCTTCCTCGGCTCCTGCCCCGGCTTCGTCGGCCTGATCCGCGGTCGCGGGGGACCGGGCCCCCCCGTCCTCCAGGCGGGCGAGGCGTCCCTCCGCCGTCGCGCCGAGCCCGGGATGTCGGCCCGCGCGTCGATAGGCGTTTCGGGCGTCGGCGCTCCGGCCGACGTCGCGGTAGGCGTCTCCGAGCTCGAGGAGGGCCTGACCCCGCCGGAGATAGCTCGGGAAGCGGGCGAGCAGGTTCTCGTAGGTCCGGATCGCCTGGGCGGTCCGGCCGCCGCGGCGAGCGGCTCGGGCATCGGCGTGGAGCTCGCTGGCCAGGGTGGGGACGCCC
>DAPKRP010001066.1:0-7021 GCA_031800515.1 Polyangiaceae bacterium LLY-WYZ-14_1
AGCGGCAGCGCCGCCGCCGCAGCCGCCGGTCGCCAGCGCCAGCGTCGTCACCGCGGCCCACGTGCCCATCACCGTTCGCTTCATGGTGGTCGCTCCTGTCCTGTGCGTGCCTACGCCGCGGCGGCTTCCCACCCCGGAAGAACGCGGCATCGCCCCCGTCATACGACCCCAACGGGCGTTCCATCTTTAGGTATTTAGTTGATCCGGTGTCACCCCTCCGGAACACGACCAGGGTGCCCTGCCGCTGCCCCTCCCGAGCCCCTCACTAGGGATCCCTCAACACCCTCTTCAGTGGCAGTGGTCGATGTGGCAGAAGTTGGAACAGCAGTCCGAAGGTCGGCGGCAAGGCCCGCCCGGCGGGCTGCACGTGGAGCCGTCATCCTCGTCACACACTCCGAGGGTTCCGATGTGCGGTTCGAACATGGCGAGGCATCGCTCCCCCGGCTCGGTGCATTCGGCGTCGCTGCAGCAGGTATCCATGCAGCGGCCGCCCATGCACCGAAGCCCGCCCTGACAAAAAGGGCCCGTGCTGTTGTTGCAGGCCGCGCCCAAGGGCTCCGTCGCTGGAGGCGGGAAACACATGACGATCGGACGCCCGGAGGGCTCTTCCGAAAGGTCACAGGCTTCGTCTGGCTCGCAGCCGTCGTTGTTCGCCGGGTTGCAGAAGGAGTTCCGGGGGACCCAGCAGCCCAGGGGTAGCCCCGGGAACCGCGGCGCCAGGGGACCCGCGTCGGGTCTGGGGTCGTCGTTGGGTTGGGGGCCGGCGTCGGGCGGCGGCGTCGACCCCCCGCCATCGGTCATCCGGGTGTCCAGGGGCTCGCCGTCTTCCGTGGCGCAACCGATGATGGGGGCAGCGAGGAGAACCGCGGCCAACGCGGCCATCGGGACCCTGGGCCCCGGTCGAGGCGTGCAACAGTGATTCACGAGGACTGACCCCCCATCTGAAGCTGCGGAAATGGGTTCGGAAGGCGCGCCCAGTCTTTGCTGTCCGCGGCGGCGAGGTGTTCGTCGAGGAGGCACGCGTCGAGACGGGCGCGCATCGAGGCCTCATCCAGCTTCTGCCCGATGAAGACGAGCTGCTGGGCGCGGTCCCCGTAGCGGGGGTGCCAGCTTGGTCGCTGGTCCGGCCGCTGCCCCTCGGGGTGGTCCCAGCGGCCCCGGGGGACCGCGGCCCACCACATGCCGGCCGGGTTGACGGTGCTGACGCCGCCGGCCTGGGCCCACTCGTAGGCGACCCGATGGTCCGCGGCGACCCAGAAGAAGCCCTTCGAACGAAGGACACCGCGCCAGTTTTCGTCGTCGTGGACGAAGGCCCAGAGCTTCTCCGCGTCGAAGGGCCGGTGGGTGCGATAGGTGAAGCTCGAGATCCCGTATTCTTCAGTCTCCGGGGTGTGCTCCCCCTCGAGCTCCCGGATCCAACCGGCAGAGCTCGCGGCTGCCTCGTAGTCGAACAGGCCGGTGTCGAGGACCGCGCCGAGGGGGACCTGGCCGCGGGTGGCCGGGATCAGCTTGGCGCGGGGGTTGAGCGCCTTGACGATCGCAGCGACCTCGTTGGCCTGGTCCTCGGTCACCAGGTCACGCTTGTTGAGCACGATGACGTCCGCGAACTCGATCTGGTCGATGAGCAGATCGGTGACGGTCCGTTGGTCGTCTTCGCCGAGGGACTCGCCTCGGTCCACGAGAGCGTCGGCGGCGTTGTAGTCCCGGAGGAAGCTCGCGGTGTCCACCACGGTGACCATCGTGTCGAGCCGGGAGACCTGACTCAGGCTGACGCCGTTTTCGTCTTCGAAGGTGAAGGTCTGGGCGACGGGAATGGGCTCGGAGATCCCCGTGGACTCGATCAGCAGGTAGTCGAAGCGCCCCTCCCCGGCGAGTCGGGACACCTCCGCGAGGAGGTCGTCCCGGAGGGTGCAGCAGATGCACCCGTTGGACATCTCGACGAGCTTTTCGTCGGTGCGGGAGAGCTCGGCGCCACCCCGCTCGACGAGCGCTGCGTCGATGTTGACCTCGCTCATGTCGTTCACGATGACCGCCACGCGACGCCCCTCCCGGTTGTTGAGCACCTGATTCAGCAGTGTCGTCTTCCCCGCCCCGAGGAAGCCCGAGAGCACGGTGACCGGGAGGCGAGACGAGGCGTTCGATCCGGAGAGGCTGGAGTCGGCCATCGCCCTGGGGCGTATCGCAACCCACGAGTAGATGCAATCGTGTTGCAAGTGAGGCCCAGCCCCGCCTGACTACTCGACTAGTACCCCTGCCCGGAAGTTCGAACCGGGTAGGCTCCGTCCAAGCGAGCGCCTACACTTGCCCACATGACCAGGAAGCTGCCTACCTCTCCAACCAAGGACTGCGTCCGGGTCATCGAACACGGCTACGACCTGGTGTCTTCGGAGCGCGAGCGGAACGCGCAGCTCGCGAGCCTGCACGCGGCGGCGTTCCCTTCCCCGAAGGGGACGTTCGCGTTCACCTATCGCTTCGACGCCGAGACGGGCGCCATGGCCCCGGACTTCGACAGCCTCGCCTACACGGACTGGGCGCCCGAGCCCCTGTTCCCGGCGGTGATGAGCCTCGCGGCCCGCTACCCGGGGTCCATCAACGCGTTCTACGGCGGTCTGAACGTCGCCTCCATGACGCAGCGGTTCGCCGAGGTAGGCACGCTGCCGGCGGACTTCGGTGCGGCCATCGAGGAGACCTACCGACCCTTCGGCATTCGGGATTTCTACGCCTGCTGCGCCACCAATCTCGCGATGGATCGGGCGCGCACCCGCGCCGGGCGCGCCGACGCGGAGCGCGCCGTCGCCGCGTGGCGCGCCCTCGTCGAAGGCCGCTGGTCCCTCCTCGACCATTTCGACAGCGACGGTCGTCGCTACCTCGTCGCCCGGGAAAACGAGCCCGCCACCCGCACGATCCGAACGCTGACGCCGAGGGAGCGGCAGGTCGCGCTCTACGCCGCCCACGGGCACTCGAACAAGCTTATCGGCTACGAGCTCGGCTTGTCCGAGGGTACCGTGAAGGCCCATCTGGCCCGGGCCATGGGGAAGCTCGGCTTCGAGAGTCGGTCCCGGCTCGCGTCCCTCTTGGCCTCGTCCACGTCGGCAGACCGGGCCTCCTCCACGACGTTCGGCACCGAACGGATCGAGGTGCGGAGCGGCCCGGTGCCGGAGCCGCCCTCTGGGTTGTCCCCGGCGGAGGCCGCCATCTTTGACGGGATCCTCGGGGGCGCGGACACGGCCACCCTCGCGGAGGCCCGAGGGGTGTCCAGGAAGACCATCGGCAACCAGCTCAGCGGGCTCTACCGGAAGCTCGGTGTCGCCTCCAGCGCCGAGCTCCTCGCCCGCTACGGAGCTCCTCACCGGCCGCCCGGGGAATAGACACGGCGCTCTTCTAGCCGTCAGTCCGCGGGGCTGCGGGCGCAGCGGACGCCCATGCTGACGAGGTTGTCCTCGTCTTCGAGCACCGCCAACCGGGTGGCAGCCCGGCTCCGGAAGTCGGCGATCTCTGCGGTGTTGATGAAGAACCAGCTACCGCGAGCTACGCGCTTGTCGCGGTCGGAGGAGATGGTGGAGTTCCGGAGCTGGGCGCAGTCGGTGCACTCGCTACCCTCGAGGCCGTAGTAGGACCGGTCGTAGTAGTCGAGGGTCCACTCGGTCAGGCTGCCGGCCATGTCGTCCTGACCCCAGCGAGCCCGGACGCCCGGGGTGGAGCCGACCGCCACCGGCCGTCGCGCGTCCCGCATGATGGGCAGCAGTGTCTCGTGCTTCGGGCAGGTGCCCCAGGGGAACATGCGGTCGTCGTCGCCCCCCGCCGCCGCCATCTCCCATTCCGCCTCCGTCGGCAGACGTCCCCCGTCCCAGGCGCAGAAGGCGAAGGCCATGTGCCAGTTCAAGCAGTTCATCGGGAGGTCCTCCCGGTCCCCTGGCTCGTCGCTCCAGGAGCTCCGGTCGGCTCCGGGAATCGCGCCATTGCAGTCGACGAAGGCCTCGTTCCAGGCGGAGACGCTGTCCGGGAGCAGGCTGTCCCAGGCGCTGTCCCAGCCGCTGTCTTCGAGATTCGGGTTCGCCCCGGCGCCCGCCTCCGGCACCCAGTCCTCGGAGGCGACGTATGCGCGGAACCGGCCGACGGTGACCTCGAACCGGTCCAAGGCGAAGGTCGAGATCGTCACGTCCCGCTCCGGCCTCCCGTCGGAGACGAACGTGTCGAGGTAGTCCGAGTCCTCGGGTTCCGTGCCCCATCCCATCGGGTAGGTGCCCCCGGGGATCTCGATGCTCGCGCAGCAGCTGACCCCGCCGCAGTCGAGCCCGTCCTCGCCGCAGGATGGGCCCTCCGGGCCCGCCGTGAGCGTCGTCTCGACGGGGAGGGTCGGGCCCACGCACTCGTCGCCCGACCCGGCGTCGCCCGGTCCCCCGTCGAGGGGCCCAGCGTCCGCCAGGTCGTCGTCGTCGTCGTCATCATCGTCGTCGTCCCCGTCCGGCCCGGCGTCCCTCGTGCCTCCGTCGTCGTCGTCCGGCGTCCGGCAGGCGGCGACGACCCATCCGCCCCCCGTCGGCGTAACCACGCCATCGCTCCCCACGATCCCCTCGTAGGTTCCGGCGGTGCTCGCGAAGGACAGGCTCCGGGTGCCGCCGTCGTCCTCTCCGAGGGTGACTGGGCGCACCGCCCCGTCGACGACCGCGACCACGATCCCGGTGGCGGTGGTGAACACCGCGAGGGGCTCGCCGCCGACGCCGGTCCCACAGAAGGTCGACAGTCGGCCGCCGGTGGCGGTCCGGAGGAGCCGAAAGACGAAGGGCTCCCCCCCGCCCAGGGCGCAGCTCGTCGTGATGGTCCCGTCCGCCTCGAGCTCCCCGGTGCACGTGTCGCCGTCGGCGCTCGTGACCGACAGGGCGCCGGTCCGCAGGTCTCCCCGCAGGGTCACGCCGAACAGCGTCAAGGTCGCGGCGTAGGTCGGACCGCTCTGGGCGCTTGCCACGGATGCGAAGCGCGGCCAGGCCGGGAGGGCGTCCGCCCGGGTCGCTGCGGTCAGTTCCAGGCGCACTTCCCCCGTTACGCCGTTCGCCGCCGCGACCCCGCGGTAGGTGCCGACGACGGGATCCGAAGGGTCACCCCCGCCGCCGCTCGAGCACGCGCCGACCGCACCCGCGACCATCCCCCATGACAGAAGCACCAGCCCTCGAACCTGTCCACGACGTCCCACGGCGCCACCTCCTTGGGCCGCAGGCCCACGACGACAGAGGGTTCCTCCGACGAGACCTCCCAGCCATGGGCATTTGGTTTAGCCGTTCTGGTTGCTCCGCATCTGCAACGGCTCGAGAGCATCCCGGTGGACGCCTCGGCGCACGGGCCTAGGACTCACGCATGCCGGAATCCCCCGCCGAGCCGAAGCCTGCGCCGCCGACGCCGACCGAGGGAGGCGAGCCCGTCCCCACGGAGAAGCGCATCGACGAAGGCCTGGACGAGACCTTCCCCGCCAGTGACCCCCCCGCCGTCCGCCCCGGGGAAGACCCGAAGCCCGAGTAGCCGCGGCACGAAGCGAACCGCGCGCCGGGCGGTCCGCGCGCCGGCGATCTCAGCCGGCGGCGTGCTGATCCAGGAAGCGGCGAAGCGGAGGGTTGACCACCTCCGGATGGGTGAGGTTGGCGGCGTGGTGGGCGCCGGGAACCTCGACCACCTGGTCGCAGCTCGGCAGGTCGGCGCACATCTTCTTCGCCCGGTCCAGGCTGATGGCCGCATCTTCGGTGCCGTGGAAGACGATGGCCGGGCAGCGGATCTCGCCGAGGCGACCTTGGATCTCGTCCCGGCCCAGCAGGCAGGCCCCGGCGTGGCGCAGGCCGTCGAGGTCGAGGTCCTGCCAGCCGCTGACCCAGGGCTCCCAGTAGCGTTCCGGGCCCAGGATGATCCCGGCGACGGTGGGGGCGATCTGCTCCCCGGCCCCGGCGGCCCAGCCATCGAGCATCTCGCGGTAGCCGTCGAGGGTCTGGGGGTCGTCGACGTCTGCGCTGGTGTCGATGAGGACGAGGGCCTGGACCCGGTCCGGGTAGCGGAGGGCGGCCCGAAGGGACAGATAGCCGCCCTGGCTCATCCCAGCGAGGACGGCGCGCTCGACCCCCAGATGGTCCAGCAGGCCGATCACGTCGTCGGCGAGGTCCCAATAGTCGAAGGGCCCGGTGGCCGGGGTCTGACCGAAACCGCGCTCGTCCCAGGTGATCACCCGGTAGCGATCCCGGAGCGCCTCGACCTGGGGGTCGAACATGCGGTGGTCCATCAAGAACCCATGGCTCATCACCACCGCCGGGCCGCTCCCCCCGGTGTCCTGGAAGTGGATGCGCTGACCGCGCACGTCGGCAAAGGGCATGGCTCCAAGCCTACCAGGGCGACCGACCGTCCGGAACCGGCGGCTTCGGTGGGTATTGGGGGGCGGACGCCGGCGAAGGGTAGCGGTGTCGGATGGCGGTCCGTCGGCGTCGCCGCTCGCCGTTAGGGGCCGGCGAAGGAGAAGAGCCAGGTTCGTTCCAGGGTGACGGTCCGTCCTGAGCGCAGGTCGACGAGGTGTTGGACGGGGTGGCTTTCACCGTCGATGGTCCGGCGGTCGCGTACGACGGCGCAGCGACCCGTGTGGTCGATCCTGACGATCTCAAGAGGCGCGCGCGTCACGAAGACCGGGCCGTCGGGGTCGGCGGGGATGATCTGGGCCGTTCCCAGGGGAACGGCGTCGGGGGCGGCCTCGCCGGGCCAGACGGTCGCGTCCTCGGTGATGGGGCCGGCGCCCACCTCGAAGTACCAGGCGCCTGAACCGAGCGGGGCGACGCGCCATTCGCCGACGCCGAACACGGGCCGGCCGACCCGCCGCCGGGGGCCGTCGGGAGGTCCGACGGTCAGGCCCGAGTCGGGGCCGGCGTGCACCGGCACGGCGAGCTCCCCCCCGGGACCCAGGGCGAGCGAGCCGAAACCATCGTATGTCGGAGAGGGGAGGAGCTCGGTCCCGGCGAGCGCCCCGCGGGCAGCGGCGTCGATGATCTCGACGGTC
>DAPKRP010001067.1:0-11542 GCA_031800515.1 Polyangiaceae bacterium LLY-WYZ-14_1
AGCAGCAATTGATCCAATTCAACGGCTAAATGAAAGGGATTGCTGATTGTGATGGTTTGTTTGATCAATTTTATACAGAAATTTCAATTTGGTAAGAAAAGCTATATGGAGTAGTTGTGAATAATGTTTTAGATTATGTCTGTGTATAGTAATAGTCATCTACGAGTGTACGTGCTAATTGTTGCAGATACAAGCATCTAAAAATATATTGCTTTTTGCAAAAAAATAATTATTCACTTATAATCATTGCAACTATCTTCCTTCTTCCGTGATGCCATCTTTGATAGAGTGCTGTGGTTAGTTTAAAGAAAAGGGTACCTTACAACTCTCTCTAGTGTAGAGTTATTTTTAAAGAAGGCACTTGTCACTGATGAATTTACCTTCTCACAGCAATGGTTCTTCGTCAGACTGGAGGTTTAACTTATCTTACTAACTTAGAGGGAGAGTTTACCGTTGTTACATTCCAGTGGGCTCCTAAATATGATGGAAGCATAGTGGATCAGGAGACCTACGAGAGTAGCAGGAAGGAGTTCGAGTCAAATTTTGAGGCTTTTCAGAACGAATTGAAGGGAGGTGATGGTGGACCCGAATGCCGAGCTGCCCGCGTTCCACGTCGCCTGGCACATCCCCCCGATGGGCGAGCCGGATCACTACGCCATCGAAATGCTGACCCTCGTGCTGGGCGGCGGCGATTCCTCCCGGCTCTACCAGAAGCTGGTGAAGGAACGAGAGATCCTGCAGCGCGTCTACTTCGGCACGGACGACCGCCGGGGGCCCGACCTCGCGAGCATCTGGGCGATCGTAGCCTCCGGGAAATCCGCGGAAGAAGCCCGGGAGGTGATCTACGCCGAGATCGACGACGTCGCCCGGGACGGGGTGACGGAGCGGGAGCTCGAAAAGGCTCGAAACCAGCTCCGAAGCATCTTCGTCTTCGGGCTCCAGTCGAACCTGTCCCGGGCTCAGCGCCTCGCCGAGTACGAGCTGTACTACGGCGACGCGGAGAAGCTGAAAGGCGAGCTCGACCGCTACCTCGCGGTCAGCCAGGCGGACATCCGCCGCGTCGCCCGCACGTACTTCGACCCATCGAGCCGGACGGTGCTCGACGTCGTGCCCGCCGACGACGCCGGCGCGGCCCAGGAGGCCCGGTGACCCCCATGACCTCGCGCGCCCCGCACCGCCTCGTCCACCCGTCGTCCCGTTCCCGGCGTTTCCCCCTCGCCGGGATCCTCTTCGGCGCCGTCGCCCTCGCCTCGACCGCCTGCGGCGGTGGTGCGGCGACACAGCCTCCACCGGAGACGCCCGCGACCACCAGCGACGCGCCCCCGGCGCCCGAGCCGCCGCCGGAATCCGGCCCGCCGAGAGAGGTCTCCTTCCCGCCGATCGCCCGGAACGCATTGGACAACGGACTCGGCATCGAGGTCGTGCCCTACGACCTCATCCCCGCGGCCTACGTCTGGCTCACCGTGAAGAGCGGCGGTGAGACGGATCCGGAAGAGCTGCCCGGGCTTGCCGGCCTGGTCGCCGACATGCTGGAAGAGGGCACCAAGGGCCGGACGAGCGCCGAGCTCGCCGACGCCGTCGACTTCCTGGGGGCCGACCTCTTCACCTTCGCCGACGAAGAGAACCTCTACATCGGGGTCCGGGCGCTCTCGGATCAGCTGGAACAAGCCCTCGGCATCCTGGCGGAGGTGGCCCGGCAGCCCGCCTTCCGAAACGACGAGCTCGCCAAGCTCAAGCGCCGGGAGCTCGACCGGCTGTCCCTCCAGCTGAACGACCCCCGGTTCCTCGCCCGGCGGGCGATGGCCAAGGCGCTCTACGGCGACCACCCCTACGCCCGGATCGACACCACCCCGGAAGCCGTCGAAGGGGTGACCCGGCGCGACCTTCAGCGCTGGCACGCTGCCCACGTCGTCCCGAACAACGCCTTCCTGACCGTCGCCGGCGACGTCGACGAAGCCACGGTCGGGCGACTCGCGGAATCGTTGTTCGGCGACTGGCGGCGGCGGGACGTCCCGGAGACCCCCTTCCCCGAACCGCCGGATCGGCAAGGTCGAGAGATCATCGTCGTCGACCGGCCCGATTCGGTTCAATCGGTGATCTTGATCGGCAACCTCGCCGTGCCCCGGGCCGCTGACGGCTTCGAAGAGCTGCTGGTGGCCAACCAGGTCCTCGGAGGCTCCGCCGCCTCCCGGCTGTTCATGGACCTTCGGGAACGCCGGAGCCTCACCTACGGTGCCTACAGCTACGTGTCCGAGCGGGTTCGGACCGGACCCTTCCAGGCCACCGCGTCGGTGCGCACGGAGGTCACCGGGGAGGCGATGGTGGCCTTCTTCGACCACCTGGACCGGATCGTCGCCGAGCCGCCGGGGGACGACGAGCTGGCCGCCGCCAAGCGGTACCTGAGCGACTCCTTCCCCCTCCGGATCGACAGCCCGGGCAAGGTCGCCCGCCTGGTGGTCGACCAGCAGGTCTTCGGGCTGCCCGAGGGCTACTGGGAAGGCTACCGCTCCGCCATCGCCGAGGTCACCGCGTCCGAGGCGCTCGCAGCGGCCCAGAGCCACATCCACCCGGACCGCTGCGTCGTCGTGGTGGTGGGCAAGGCCGCCGACATCGTTCCGGGCCTGCGCGACTTCGGCCCCGTTCGGGTGGAGACCGCGGCGGGGGAGCCGGTGGCGGACTTCGACCCCGGCGAAGGCTGAGAGGGTGTTGAGGGAGCCCTCGGAAGCGGGCTGCAGCCCTGCGCCTTCCCTCGGGGCCGAATCATCCAGAAGGTAGACATCGCATGTGCGGCATCGTCGGTTACGTCGGACCCCGGGAAGCGGCTCCCCTCCTCGTCGACGGGCTTCGGCGCCTGGAATATCGGGGGTACGACTCCGCCGGCCTCGCCATCCACGACGGTAGCCGGATCCACACCCGGCGGGCGGTGGGCAAGCTGCGACGCCTGGAAGAGAACGTCGCCGAGCGGCCTCTGGCTGGGGCCACCGGGATCGGCCACACCCGCTGGGCGACCCACGGCCGACCCAGCGAGGAAAACGCCCATCCCCACGTCGTCGATGGCGTGGCCGTCGTCCACAACGGCATCATCGAAAACCACCTCGCGCTCCGGGCGCGCCTCGAAGAGGCGGGCGCGACCTTCGCTTCGGACACGGACACGGAGATCTTCGCCCACCTGATCGGGGGCGAGCTTCGGGCGACCCCGAACCTGATGGAGGCGACGCGCCGGGCCCTCCGGGAGGTGCAAGGCGCCTACGCGATCGCGGTGCTTTGGGAAAAGGACCCGAAGCGCATCGTCGTCGCGAAGGACGCCTCCCCGCTGGTGGTCGGTCTCGGCGACGACGAAACCCTCGTCGGCAGCGATATCCCGGCCCTTCTGCCCTACACCCGGTCGATGGTCTTTCTCGAGGACGGGGAGATCGGCACGGTGACGGCGGACGGGCTCGAGCTCGCGGACCTGGACGGCACCCCGCGGAGCCGGTCCCCAAAGCACATCGACTGGTCCCCGACGCAGGCGGAGAAGGCCGGCTACAAGCACTTCATGCTGAAGGAGATCTTCGAGCAGCCGCGTGCGCTCGAAGACACCCTGCGGGGTCGGCTGGACCGGGAAGCGGGCCAGGTCGTCGGCAGCGAGATCGGCCTGTCCGACGACGCGGCCCGGGAGGTCGGACGGGTGCTGCTCCTCGCCTGCGGCACGAGCCACCACGCCGCCATGGTCGGACGTTACTTCCTCGAGGAGATCGCCCAGGTGCCCACCAGCGTCGAGCTGGCCAGCGAGTTCCGGGGCCGGCACCCGGTGGTCGGTCCCGCGGACCTGGTGATCGCCGTGAGCCAGTCCGGGGAGACCCTGGACACCCTGGCGGCCGCCCGGGAAGCCCAGTCCCGGGGGGCACGGGTGCTGGCCATCGCCAACGTCATCGACAGCGCGATCCCCCGCATGGCGGACGCGACCTTCTACACCCACGCGGGGCCGGAGATCGGCGTCGCGTCGACCAAGTGCTTCACCACCCAGCTCGTCAACCTGCTGATGGTGGCGGTCTGGCTCGGTCACGCCCGGGGCGCGCTGACCCCCGACGCCACCGGCGCCCTCGTCGAGCAGCTCGCCCGGCTGCCGACGACCGTGCAGGACGTGCTGCGGAGTACGCGGCAGCTATGCGCCAGCCTGGCTCGGCGCTATCGAGACGCCCGGGACGTGCTCTACCTGGGACGGGGGACGAGCTTCCCCATCGCCCTCGAGGGCGCCCTCAAGCTCAAGGAGATCTCCTACGTCCATGCGGAAGGCTATGCCGCCGGCGAGATGAAGCACGGCCCCATCGCCCTGCTGGACGACGGCCTGCCGGTGGTGGTGATCTGCCCCCGGGACGCGCATTACGAACGCACCCTGGGCAACCTGCAGGAGGCCAAAGCCCGGGACGCCCACGTGATCGCCGTCGCCACGGAAGGCGACGACGGGGTCCGGAATATCGCCGACGAGGTCATCGAGATCCCGGCGACGGATACACCACACCTGCTGCCGCTGCTGACCGTCCTGCCCCTGCAGCTCTACGCCTACTACGTCGCGGACTTCAAAGGGACGGACGTGGACCAGCCGCGCAACCTGGCCAAGACGGTCACCGTCGAGTAGCGCCCCGGCTTGCTGCGAGGTCTTCGACTGGCCGTGGTCGTCCCGGCCTACGACGAGGCACCCCGAGTCGGACGGGTGCTGGCGGGTATCCCGCGCTGGGTGGACGACGTGGTGGTCGTCGACGACGCCAGCCGGGACGGGACCGCCGACGTCGCGCGCTCGTCCTCGGACCCCCGGGTGGACGTGCTCCGACACCCCCGAAGGCGTGGCGTCGGCGCGGCGATCGCGACGGGCTACGCCCACGCCTTCGGGAGAGGAGCCGACGTGGTGGTCGTGATGGCGGGGGATGGGCAGATGGATCCCGCGGATCTCCCGGCGCTGGTCGCGCCGGTCGTCGGCCGGGCCGCGGACTACGTGACGGGGGACCGCCTCTCCCACGTCGAGCTGCCCCGGATGCCCCGTCTTCGACGGATCGGGAATCGATGTCTGACCCGGCTCACCCGGTGGGTCACCGGCCTCGACGTCGGAGACGCCCAGTGCGGCTTCACCGCCCTCTCCGCCCGGGGCGCTCGCCGCCTGGATCTCGACGGCCTCTGGCCCGGCTACGGCTACCCGAACGACCTGCTGGCGCAGGCCGGCGCAGCGGGCCTACGGGTCGCCCGGGTCGTCGTGCGGCCCATCTACGGGGACGAGCGCAGCGGGGTTCGAATCTGGCACGCGGTCGTCGTGATCCCTTTCGTCCTGTTGCGGAGGGTGTGGCTGGAACGCCGTCGACGCCGGAGGCCGAGCCGATGCGTCTCGGGGTCCTGACCACCAGCTTTCCCCGGTCCCCCGGCGACCCGGCGGGGAGCTTCGTCCTACGCACCGCCGAGATCCTGGCCGGCCGGGGTCACCGGGTCGAGGTGCTCGCCCCGGAGCCCGCGGGCCCGGCCGTCCCCGGAACCGAGGCCCTCGGGCCTCGGCTCCTGGTCCGCCGGCTCCCCTACCTGAGGCCACGCCGTCTAGAGCGGGCGTTCTACGGGGCCGGCGCTCCGGACAACCTGCGACGGGAGCCCCTCGTCGCCGGGGTCGGCGCCGCTGCCTTCACGGCATCCCTCGCCGCCGGTGCCGCCCGGTCCGTCGCCCTCGGCCGCTGGGACCGGGTGGTGGCCCATTGGCTCGTGCCCGCCGGACTCGTCGCCGCTCGCCTTCCCGTCCCCACCGTCGTCGTCGCCCATTCCTCGGACGTCGCTCTGTTGGAGCGGATGCCCGGGGGCGGCAGGGTGGCGGACGCCATCGCCGGCGGGAGCGAACGTCTCGGCTTCACCCATCCCGACCTCGCCCGTCGGTTCCTCGCGCTCCTGGGGGGGGGACGGCGAACGGCCCGAGCCGCTGGGAAGAGCCGGGTCGTTCCGATGCCCCACGGGGTGGCCCGGCCCCCCGGCGCGGGGGATCGGTCGGCCGCCCGAGCCGCCCTGGGCGTTGGCGACGAAGCCTTCGTCGCCCTGTCCGTCGCCCGCTTGGTGCCGGTGAAGGGGGTGGACGTCGTCATCGACGCCCTGGCGCAGCTGGGCGAGATCGATGCGGTACTCCTCGTCGCCGGGGACGGGCCCGAGCGTCCCGGCTTGGAACGCCGCGCCCGCGCCCGGGAGCTCGGAGGACGCGTTCGATGGCTCGGGCAGCTCGGGCAGAAGGCCCTCGAGCAGGCCCGCGCCGCCGCCGACGTCGCCGTTGCACCGAGCCGTCCCCTGCCCGACGGCCGGGACGAAGGGGCGCCGGTGGCGGTTGGCGAGGCGCTCGCGGCGGGGCTGCCCATCCTGGCGAGCCGGACGGGGGGGCTCCCCAGCCTGGTGCAGGATGGCGACAACGGCTGGCTGGTGCCGCCCGGCGACGCCGGGGCCTTGGCCGAGGCGTTACGGGACGCCTGCCATCGACCCGACGAGCGCGCGCGACGCGCCGCCCGGGCCCTGGAGACCGGGCACGCCCTGTCCGAGGCGGTCGCCGGCGCCGCCTTCGCCGATTGGGTGACCGAGGGGCCGGCGGTCTCTGACTAGGGCCGAACCCAACGGGTGCCGGCGGGGGCATCGAAGGCGAAGGTGTCGTTCGGGACGTTCGGGTCGAAGCGCACGTTCTCGAAGTCGAAGCGGTTCCGATTGCCCGCCTCGTCGACGATGAGCACCCGCCGGACCACGCCGAGGGGGCGGCCATTTCTCCCGGCCACGTAGAAGAGGATGCGGTCGTAGTGGGGGTTCGGCTGCCGGTCCCGCAGCTCGAGGACGAAGCCGCTCGAGAAACCGTGGCGCCCCGCGTCGAGCAGGCGGAAGCGGAAGCTCTCCGCGAGGCGCCCTTCCCCGGTCAGAAAGGAGAAGGCGCGGGGGAGCTGGTGCTGGCTCATCGGGCGGGCGATGGCCTGGGGCGGCTCGTCCTCCCCCTCCCCGGGCTCGAAGATCACGAGGCGACGACCGTCGGCGACGATGACCTTCCCGTTCGGCTCGTCGTAGTTCCAGCGCATCTTGCCGCCCTTCTGGAAGACGACCTGACCGCTGGAACGCTCGTACCGGTCGTAGATGCGATAGTAATATGCCTGCCGAAAACGCGCTTCGAGCGCGCTGGTTCGGTCGTAGAAGGACTGGACCGATCCGGCGACGGTCGCCGCATCGACGGCGCTTGCCTGGTCGCTGGCGTCCTGGGCGAAGCCCTGGGGTGGTCGGGCGCCCAGGCCGACGGCTGCGGTCGCGAGGAGGGCGGCGACGGCGACGGGGAAGAGCGAACGCGAGGTCACCCCGTGTCGCTATCGCTGGTGGGGGGGATCTGCAAGGGGAGGCACGGAATGGCCGCATCCCGGGGAAGACGTCTTCGCGGTCCCCGATCGGGGGCCGTTGATCCATCCCCTGGGCGCGCATAGTTTCGATGAATGCGGCTCCGCGTCACGGAATGCGGCTGCCCCTGCTTCGATTGACATATCCGCTGAAGGAACGAAGCCCGCGGTCCGGTCGTCCCGCGACCGGCCGTCGTGCGGGCCAACGACCCGAAGGAGGTCCCATGAGAAAGCAGCGTCCGGTCGACATGGAGAAGCAGTTGTCCCACCTCGAGCGCAAGCACGAGCGGCTGAAGGCCCGGGTGGCGGAGTACGACGGACTATCCTTTCTCACCGACGAGGACGCGATGAAACGCGCCGCCCTGAAGAAGAAGAAGCTCGCCACCAAGGACGCCCTCTTCGAGCTGCGTCGCGCCGGGCAGTTCCACTGACACCGCGACCCGGGCTCCCTTCGCCCCGGGTGGGTAGGTCGAACCCGGGTGGGTAGGTCGAAAGGGTGCCGACGCGGCACCCGGTCAGGACAGCTCGTCGAGGGCGCGGCGGAGCAACCGCTCGCGTCGCTCACCGAGGGACACCTCGGGGGCCCCGGCGAGCTCCCGGGCCAGACCGAGCTCGTGGCGCGCCTGGCCCCGGCGGCCCAGGCGATGGGCGCTCATCCCCCGTAGAAAATGGAAGCGAGCCCGGTCCGGCAGGGTCATCCGGGGCAGCTCCCGCTCCAGACGGTCCAGCCAGACCAACGCCTCTTCGTAGCGCGCGCGGTCGTAATGGGCCTCGGCGCGATCGAGGTCCTGGGTGAGCGCGGCGCAGCCGGCCAGTGCGGCGAGCGCTGCCGTCATCACCCACCCCGGACCCCTTCTTCGGCTGCGTAGCGAGGAGCGCCGCCGGCGACCCCCGTACGGATAAGGTAGGGGCAAGGTAGGGAAGCAAAGGCGGGCGCGCTCGGAGAGCCTCACCCGGAAAACCATCGGCTCTCCGAGCGCGCCCGGATCACAAGCTAGATCAGCAAGTCCACGTCGAGGGGGCGTTGCCCCGCAAGTTATACTCGGCGGGTATTCAAATCGGATGCCACCCGCCGGGGGAGCGGCCGGAACGCCCTCGAACCCCCCGGATCGTAAGCGGTTTCGGCGGCGGCCGGCGGCAGGGTAATGCGTGCGCATGGCGGGGGACGCGTCATCCCCTGACATGCGTGTCAGGGGGTGTGCGCTGCGGCCCTCGGCTCACCTGGCCGTTGGGCCTTCGCCGGGCAACCGTCGGCGGAGCAGCCGCACCAGGCCCAGGGAGAGCACGGACTGAAGGACGAGCCAGGGCCCGACCCAGCGGTCGACCCCGACGCTCAGGAAATGCCGGGTCGGCATCAGCGCCTCCCCGAGGCACAGGCCGGCCACCCCGAGGGCGGTGCCCGCGACCATCGCCGGGCCCCAGCGGAGGCCGCCGGCCACCGCCTGGAGCGCCAAGGGCAGCCAGACGCCGGCCAGGGCCAGGATCGCCAGGTCGGCCCCACCGCCCGAGGCGGAAGCCGCAGCTAGGCGGGGCAGGCCTCCGAGAAAGGGGCCCAGCGCGGTCGGGAGCACCGGGGCCAGCAGTCCGAGGCCCCCGACCAGCACCCCGGCCACGGCGAGGACGGGCGCCATCGGGAGCCGGGGAGCGGCCCCGACCGTCGCCCCGGGCAAGCGTCCCCGACCCGGAGCGAGCCCGGCCAGAGCGCCGAGCAAAGCGGTCAGGAGCACCAGTAGACCAGCGCGCTCTCGACGGCCGCCGAGCAGGGCATCCCGCGCCTGCACCAGACCCGCCCCGTAGAGATGCGGGTCTCCGAGCTCCGCCGTGGTGCCGCGGAGGAGCCGGCCGAGGGCGTCCGGGTGATCCGCGACGCCGGAGGCGATGAGCAGCGCGGCGATGCCCGCCACGTGGGGAGCGGCCATCGACGTGCCCATCAGCGGGACGTAGTCGTATCGCTGCTTCTCGGGGCCGAGGGGCATGTTTTGAAGCACCCCGTCCGGGATGCCGTCCCCGTTCTGGTCGACCCGGATGTCGCCCCCCGGGGCGACCAGGTCGAGGCCCTTCCCGTGGTTCGAATAAAAGGTGAGGGTTCGATCGAAGCGGACGGCACCCACGGCGAAGGCACCTTCGTGACCGGCGGGATAGCCGACCCGGCTCGATCCGGAGTTTCCCGCCGCGGCGACGACGAAGACGCCGTTGCGCCGGGCGTGCTCGACGGCGCGGCGGATCGTCGCCGACGGCAAGCTTCCCCCGAGGGACAGATTGAGGACCTGAGCGCCGTGGTCGACGGCCCAGCGGATCCCGGCGGCTACGGTGCCCCAGCGGCCGGCGCCCCGGGCGTCGAGCACTCGGACGGGCATGATCCGGGCGCCCGGCGCGACACCGGCGACGCCCACCCGGTTGTTGGTGGTCTGGGCGATGGTCCCGGCGACGTGGGTGCCGTGGCCGTGATCGTCGTCGGGACGGTCGTCTCCGTCGATGAAGTCCCAGCCCGGCACCATCGGGGTGCCGGCGAGGTCCGGCGCACCTCGAAAGCCCTCCCGGTCCCGTAGGCTGACCCCCGTGTCGAGGACCGCGACGACGACCCCATCGCCCCGAGAGACGGCCCATGCCTCGGGCATCTGCACCTGATCGAGGTGCCACTGATGGGGATAGAAGGGGTCGTTCGGGCGGACCGGGGCGGGGCGCTCGGCCCCGGGGTCCCGCGACGGAGCGGGGAACGCAGGCGACTCGTCCGGGGCCGGGGCCGGGGGAACCCGGTGGACGCCCTCGATCTCGATCCCTTCGATGTCCTCGAGCGCGGCCAGGGAGAGCACGTCGGCCACCTCGGAGGCGGGGACACCTTCGAGCCGGTAGAGGGCCGCCGCGGGGCTCAGGGGCGCGCCGAGGGCGTCCCGGGGCCAGGCGGCCGGAGCGATGGCCCGGGCCAGGCGGTCCGCTATCGCCTTCCGAGCCGCTTCGTTCAGGTCGTCATCCAGGTCCAGGAGCAGCGTGGCCGGGGTCGCGGGCGCGGACGGCTTCCCGCCCGCCCGGCTCGAGGCGTCCGAGGTCGTCGCGGCCCCGGCCCCCATCCCCGCGGGAGCGCGCACGGCGAGGGACCATCCCACCAGGAGGACCGGGAGGGCTGCAGCGAAGAACGCCCGAACGGGAAGGGGGGACCGCATCCCTTCAAGATACGATCCCCTGCCGACTTTTCGAGGTGGACGCCGGAATCAGGCCGGCGCCGCGGGCCTCACGTCCGAGGGCCCGCGAGGGATTCTCAGAGGGTCGGTCAAAATAATGCTCCGGTCGGTTATTTTGACCGACCCTCTCAGATCTCGACGTCGATCGGGATCTCGTCGGCGGCGAGGGCCTCTTCCGTATCGAGGAGCCGCTGCTCGGCGAGGCCCTCCACGTAGGCGGCGATGGCGGGCACCGCGGCCACCAGCCGGTCCACATAGGCCCGGGCCAGAAACAACAGCGCCGCCGGCGTGGCGGTGCGAACCGTCGCGGAGGCGGGCTCGTTCCGGAGCAGGCTGAGCTCCCCGAAGAGCTCTCCGGCCCCCAACCGCGCCAGCGCCACCGTCGGCCCGCCGTCGGCCCCCTGCCGCTCGACCGTCACCACCCCGGAAAGCACGAGGAAAAGCCCCGCGCCCGGCGCACCCTGGGTGACGACCTCGGCACCCGCGGGCAGATGGTGGGTGGTGAAGCGCTTGAACAGGTCCATGCGCTGGGCGTCGTCGAGGGGGCGGAAGATGGGCGAGCTGCGCAGGACGTTCTGCACCATTCGGTCCCGGGTGAATCGGTCCAGCGCCTCGGCCAGCACCTCGAGCTCTCCCGCGGCGGCGCTCAGCGCCTCCCGACCGAACTCGAGGAGGTCCGTGGCGTCCTCGGCGGTGACCGTCGCGGTTCTCGGCGAGGCGGAGAGGAGGGCCATCTCACCGAAGATCGCGCCCTCGTAGAGCGTGGCGAGCTCTGTGGTGCCGCCGCCCCGCTCCTCCCGGTGCACCCGGACCCGGCCCCGGGCGATGACGTAGAAGGCCTCCCCCGGGGCTCCCTGGCGGAGGATGACCTCGCCGGGGCCGACGCGGACCAGGGTCAGGGCCCGGAGGACGGAAGCGAAGGCCTCCGGCGGAAGCAGGCTGAACAGGGGAATCGGGGGCAGCCGGTCCGGATAGGCGGTCAGGCCCTCGACGTCCCTGCCGAGACCA
>DAPKRP010001068.1:0-2140 GCA_031800515.1 Polyangiaceae bacterium LLY-WYZ-14_1
GCCCGGGGTGCCCTCCTCCGGCGTGCGGATGTTCTCGCCGCCGGTGGAATACGTTTCAAGTTCCATGCGCAGCCCGGAGAAGCGGGCGATCCCGCCCAGCGCCGATTGCAGCGAGGCCCGGTCGCCCCGGGCCGCGAGTGCCGAGCCCTCGGCGCTGATGTCGGCGAAGTGGGTCCGGATCGTCGACCCGTCGGTCGAGGGTGCGTAGGCGTCGAGTTCGTACGCCTCCTGGAGGGCGTAGTACGCAGCCCTCGGATAGAGCTGGTACTGCCCGTAGGCGTCGGTGGGACCCTTGGCGACGATGCCCCACCACTCCTCGTTCATGTTGTTCTGCCCCGGTACGAAGTCCTCGGGATAGGCGTCGTTGGCCCACCCCGCGGTTATGTCCTGGATGTCCAGGCGATCCTCCTGCCCGACCTTCCACCAGCCGTCGGTCCACTGGAAGGTCAGACCTCCCAGGGAGTTGCCCACGCCCCCGTTGCCCGCCGCGTTCTCGTAGATCTCCCGCCACTGCGAGATCAGGTAGCGGGCCTGGGTGACCTGGTCCTCCTGCATCGTGCGTGCGTTGAAGGCGTCCGCCCCGAACTCGGTGAAGAGCACCGGGATCCCCATGGCTTCGTCGACGCGCTGGAAGAAGTCCCGGAAGGACATCCCCCGGTACACGTTCGACCCGAAGACGTCCAGGTTCCCGGCCTCCTCGGCGATGATCTCCAGGTACTGCAGGTCGCCGTTGGCCAGCGCCACCGGCCGATTCGGATCGGCGGCATGGATCGCGTCGGTGATCTCTCCGGCGAGGGAGTAGAGGTAGCGCGCCTTGACCTGGAACTGCTCGCCCTCGGGCAGGTCCTCCGTCTCGGCCGAGCTCCATTCGAGCCCGTAGTTGTTCTCGTTGCCCAGGAGCCACATGAGGATGCCCCGGGTGTCCCGGTGCTCGGCGACCAGCGCCATGATCTCGTCGGTGATCAGTTGGCGCACCCCGGGATCGGAGTAGTCGGTGTTCGGGATGTAGGTGCCATCGACGGTGACGCCATAGCGGCCCATGGCATGGTTCAGGACGGTCCAGATGCCGTACGTGTCGTAGATGTACTCGACCCAGCGCGGGGGGATGCCGTCGTAGACGCGTATGGCGTTTCCGCCCATGGCCCGGATCAGCGACATCTCCCGATCCAGCGCCGAGCGGATGAAGTCGTCGGACTCGGCCCAGAAGTTGTACGTCGTGGTGGTGCCGATGGGGAAGTAATCCCAGTTGAGCCCCTTCACGAAGACCGGCTCTCCGTCCACGACGATCCGCTGCCCCGCGGCGTCGGACACGATCTCGACCCGCTGGGCCTGGCCGGCTGCGGGGGCCGACGCGATCAGCGTCAGGAGGAGGGCGAGGAGGAGGCCGGCCGAGGTGGAGCCGGAGCGGGAACGGGGGGTGCCGAACTGGACCGAGGGCATGGGCTGTCTCTCCTGGGGGCGGTCGCCTTCGTTGCACGGATCCCGGGAGGAACGGGTCCGATACTTTGTTCGCGTGTCGAACAAAGTGGGGCCGGCCCCCGTCGGTGTCAAGCGAAATGAACGCCGCCTCCAGTGCCTCGGCAGGTCGGCCACCCGGCCGCCACCGGGAACTCGGAGCGGGCGTTGCGGGTCTGACCCCGGCTCGGGCGCCCGCGGGCGAGGCGCCACGCGGCAGGAGGCGTGGTCCGCGATGTCGCCCCTCGCGCCGAAGACCGTCACCACAACCGATCCGCATGGCCGACTACTACGAGCTGCTCGGCGTCACCCGGGATGCCGACGAGGACCAGATCAAGAAGGCCTACCGCAAGCTGGCCCTGAAGTATCACCCGGATCGCAACGACGGATCCAAGGAGGCCGAGGAGCGCTTCAAGGAGGTCACCAGGGCCTACGAGGTGCTCAAGGATGCCGACAAGAGGGCCCGCTACGACCGCTTCGGCGAGGAGGGCGTGCGCGGCGCCGGTGCCGGCGGCTTCCAGGGTGGCTTCGACTTCACCGACGCCATCGAGATCTTCATGCGCGATTTCGGGGGATTCGGGGGGCTCGGCGATCTCTTCGGCCAGCAGCGCGGCCGGGGCGGGGGAGGCCCGCGCAAGGGTCAGTCCCTCAAGGTCCGCCTTCCCCTGACCCTGGCGGACGTGGT
>DAPKRP010001069.1:0-5009 GCA_031800515.1 Polyangiaceae bacterium LLY-WYZ-14_1
GAGGAAGACCTCCGCCGCCTCGCGGAGCTCTAGCTCACCGGGGTACTAGGGGGTTTCGATCAGGAGGCCGAGGGCGCCGCTCAGTCCGTCGTAGCTCGAGCGGAGGGCGGCGTCGTAGCCGACGATCCAGGTGTGGTGCAGGGCGACGTAGGGTCGAAGCACGTCCGTGCCCGGAAGACCGAAGGCGACCCGGCCGCCGAGGTCGATGGCGAGCCCGCCGCTCGCGTCCCGGCCGGCGAGGAGCTCGTCCTCCCACTCGCTGACCCGTCGGCCGTCGGGGGTCTGCCGGTCGTCGCCGGTGAGATAGAAGCCAAACGCCCCGTAGCCCACCGCGAGGGGGAGCTCGAGGCGGACGCCCTCGGCCACCGGCAGATCGATGAAGGGGGTGATCGCCAGCCCCAGGACGGATCCGTCGCTCCGCAGGGGGACGGTCGACCGCCCCCGATAGGTCTCACCGGCGGGCAGGTCGAGGTCGAAGGTGCGGGGGTTGAGGGGTCCCGGGCGAGCCAGGGAAAAGAAACCCACCTTGACCACGTCGAACAGCACCGCGCCGAAGCCGACCTCGGGTCCGTGGGAGGCATGGTCGGCGAGGCCCATCCCGCGCCAGCCGAGCTGCAGATACCCGCGCAGCGGCCGCCGGCCCGCGCCGTTCTCGGAGGCGGCTCGCGCCTCGCCGTCGCCGGATGCCGGGGCGTCCTCCGCGGAGGCGTGCTGCCCTGGGAGGGCAGCAGAAACGGCGACCAAGAGGACGAAGGTGACTCCCCGACCACCGAGGTGGCGCGACCGGGAGCCCACGATGGCCCGCTTCCTGGCGCGCGCCATCAGAAGGTCCTCCAGCGCCGCGCCGGGGCGCCGGGCCCGAACACCAGGCGGGTGCCGACGGTCCCCTGCACGAGGTACTTGGCCCCGTCGCCGTCGGCCCCGAAGAGACCTCCGGTCTCCAGGGTGGCGAAGAGCTGAACGTGGTCGGCCACCGCGGCGTTCCCCCCGGCGACGATCAGCGCCCCGACCCGGTCCTGGATCACCTCGGGCGCGACTTCGAGGGTGAAGGGAAGGCGTGCGCCCAGGGAGACGGTCCAGGTCGGGTCGAGGCGAAGGTTGGCGAGCACGCCGGTGTCGAGGATCACCCCGAACCCATCGTCGAGGTCGGCGCGCTGATCCTCGTCATCCCCCCCGAGGTAGACCTCCACCCCCGGCCGGAGCTCCACCCCAAGCCAGAGCTGGCCGTCGTCGTAGACCGGGATGATCAGCTCGCCACGAAGCTCGCCGAGATACCCCTGGTCCACGGCGTAGCCGGCGAGGAAGCTCTCCCGGACCTGAGCGTGGCGGGTCTCGAGCCCGAGCTGAAGCCCCCGGGGCAGCCGCAGCCGGTAGCCGGCGACCGCGAAGTGGTCGTATTCGTTCGCGCCGACGCCCAGGGTCAGGGCGTGGAGCGTCCGCGCCTTCGGCGGGGTCGCGGAGGCCGGCGCCTCCTGCCCCCGGGCGTTCCGGGATGGACCGAGGAGGCAGCAGGCGAGGAGGGCCGCTGCCCCTACCCGGGAGACGGCTCCGACGCGGGACGGGAACGCCGATGCGCCCCGGGGATGTGACGATGGGTGAAACATGCCTCGACGGTGCCCCGCGCCGAGCCATGAACACCATCGATTCTCCTCATCGGGGACATGAGCGCGCATAATGACGCATGCCGCGGCTCTCCGACGTCGACCTGACCCTGCTCGAGAGCCTCGACCTGCTTCTGGAAGAAGCCCACGTCACCCGGGCGGCGCGGCGGCTCGGGGTGACCCAATCGGCGATGAGCCACCGGCTGCGTCAGCTTCGGCGGCTGTTCGGCGATCCGCTGCTGGCCTCCGGGCCAAAGGGGTTGGTGCTCACGCCGCGGGCGCAGGCGCTTCGGGGGCCCCTCCGGCTCGCCCTCCAGGACCTCGGCGCGGTGCTTCGGGCGGCGGAGGATTTCGACCCGGCGACCTCGTCGCGCCGCTTCGCCCTGGCGATGACCGACTATGCGATGGCGGCGAGCTTCCCCCGGTTCCTCGATCCGGTCCGGCGGGCCGCCCCCGGCGTGCGCTTCGTGCTCGAGCCGGTGACCCCGGACGCCTCGGACCGACTGGCCCAGGGTCGCCTCGACCTGGTCTTCACCGCCCGGGAGGTCGCGGCGGCGGGGGTGCGCCGGCGTCGGGTGTTTCGCGAGGGCTTCGTCACCATCGCGCGCTCGGACCACCCGGTCCTCGGCGCGGACGGCCCCCTCGACCTCGATACCTTCACCGACCGTTTGGACCACCTCCTCGTCGCCCCCGGCGGCCAGCCCGGCGGGATCGTCGACCAGGCCCTGGATGTCCTGGGCCGCCGGCGCCGCGTCGCGATTCGCATCGAAAGCTTCGTCCCGGCGCCGTTCCTGGTCGCCGGGACCGACCTGATCGCGACCGTCCCCGTCGGCATGGCCCTCGCGACCGCCGCTCGCCTCGGCCTCGCCGTCCGTGCCCCGCCGGTCTCGTTGCCCGAGGTGTCTGCCTACCTCTACTGGCACGCGCGGGCGGAGGCGGACCCCGCTCACCGGTGGCTTCGGGAGGAGGTCATCGAAGGCGCGGCTCGGTCCCGGCTAGCCCTCGACGAGGCCCATGCACGCCTCGGCTGGTAGTCGCACCGCGCTCCTTTCCCGGGATGCGCATCGGTGGTCGCTGGCCGTTGCAAGGCCTGCCGCGAGCCGTGGGACCGAGCGGATGCGTCGGGCTCAGTCGCCGGCGCCCGCCGCGTCGAGACGAGCCTGGGCCCAGGCGACCGCCCGTTCGAGCTCGTCGTAGTCCGGGCCCGAGTAGTGCTCCGGATAGGCGGCGAGCTTCTCGTTCGCTTCCGCTCGTTCCTGCCGGACCCGGTCGACGTCGATGCCTTCCGGGAAGGCGATGGCATCCGTCAGCACCGTGACCCGATCCGGCTCGACCTCGGCAAAGCCCGGGCCGACGGCGGCCACCCGGGACTGACCGCCGACGTGGTAGCGGAGGCGTCCGGCACGAAGGGCGGCGAGCAGCGGGCGGTGTCCCGGCAGCACCCCGAATTCCCCGCGTACGCTGGGGGCTTCCATCGAGGTCACGTCCTCCGAGAGGGCGAGGCCTCCGGGGGTCGCGACCTCGAGGCGGAAGCTCGACGCGCCCGCCTCCGCCATCAGGCCGCTTCCTTCTTCATCTTCTCGGCGGCCTCGCGCACCTCGTCGAGGTTGCCCTTGAGGTAGAAGGCCTGCTCCGGAAGATCATCCGCCTTGCCGTCCAGGATCTCCTCGAAGCCATCCACCGCTTCCGAGACGGGGACGAGCTTGCCGTCGAGGCCGGTGAACTGCACGGCGACGAAGAAGGGCTGGGAGAGGAACCGCTGGATCTTGCGGGCCCGGTCCACGGTTAGGCGGTCGTCTTCGCTGAGCTCGTCCATCCCGAGGATGGCGATGATGTCCTGGAGGTCCTTGTAGCGCTGCAGCGTCTCCTGAACCCGCCGGGCGACGCGGTAGTGCCGCTCCCCGAGGACCGCGGGGTCGAGCAGGGTGGAGGTGGAGTCCAGGGGGTCCACCGCCGGGTAGATCACCATCTCGGAGATCTGCCGAGACAATACGGTGGTGGCGTCGAGGTGGGCGAAGGTCGTCGCCGGCGCGGGATCCGTCAGGTCGTCCGCCGGGACGTAGATCGCCTGCACCGACGTCACGGATCCCTTCGTCGTCGAGGTGATCCGTTCCTGAAGCTCGCCCATTTCCGTCCCGAGGGTCGGCTGGTAGCCGACGGCGCTCGGGATCCGCCCGAGGAGCGCGGAGACCTCGGAGCCCGCCTGGGTGAAGCGGAAGATGTTGTCGATGAAGAGCAGCACGTCCTGCCCTTGGACGTCCCGGAAGTACTCCGCGATGGTCAGGGCCGACAGGGCGACCCGGGCCCGGGCGCCCGGGGGCTCGTTCATCTGGCCGAAGCAGAGCGCCGTCCGGCTGATGACCGGGTCCCCGGTGTCGAGCTTCGACTCGGTCATCTCGAGGTAGAGGTCGTTGCCCTCCCGGGTGCGCTCCCCGACGCCGGCGAAGCAGGAGACGCCGCCGTGGGCCTTCGCCACGTTGTTGATCAGCTCCTGGATCAACACCGTCTTGCCGACCCCAGCGCCGCCGAAGAGGCCGATCTTGCCGCCCTTCCGATAGGGGGCGAGGAGGTCGATGACCTTGATGCCCGTCTCGAACATCTCGACCTGGGTGCTCTGGTCGACGAACTTCGGCGGGTCTTTGTGGATCGGCGAGCGCTCCGCCCCTTCGATCCGGGGCTTTCCGTCGACGGGCTCGCCGACGACGTTGAGGATGCGTCCCAGGCATTCGGGGCCGACGGGCATCGTGATCGGGGCCCCGGTGTTCTCGACCTCCATCCCCCGGACCAGGCCCTCGGTGCTGTCCATCGCGATGGTCCGAACCGTGCTTTCGCCGAGGTGCTGGGCGACCTCGAGGACCAGGTTGCCTTTTTCGTCGCTGATCGCCGGGTTCGAGGCCCGGAGGGCGGTCAGGATCGACGGGATCTCCTTGGAGGGAAACTCGACGTCGACGACGGGGCCGATGACCTGGGTGATGCGTCCGAGCTGCTGCTCTGCCATGGGTGCGCGTTCCTGCCTTCTTGGGAAGGGGGCGTAGGCGGCGCGGGTCGCGGCCCGGGGGGGCGGCGACCGGAGGGGCGCCTGCGCCCAGAGGTGGGCAGCCGAGTAGCATCGGCACGGAAGCGGGTCAACGGCGTGCCGGGCCCGGGGCGCCTGGAATCCACCCGGGCTTGCATCTACCTGACTCCGGGGACGTCACCCTCGGCGACGGACCACCGTATCACCGGCTGAACAACCGAGGTCATCCCATGCCTACCCAGCTCCTTCCGAACCGGTCCGAGTCCTCCCGTCCCGGAGGCCCTCGCCTCGCCATCGCCACGCCTATGCTCCTGGTCGCCCTCCTGACCGCCGCCTGCGGCGACGACGGGGGGGACGGCTTGATGGGCGGGATCGGCGACGATGACGACGAC
>DAPKRP010001070.1:0-7547 GCA_031800515.1 Polyangiaceae bacterium LLY-WYZ-14_1
CGCCGCCGGCGAGGCCGCCGCGTCCACGCGGGGCGGGCTCCCCGAACCCGGCGGGGCATCGTCGCTCCGGGGCGGGACGTCGCCGCTCACCCGTGTTAGGTGACCGGTTCCGCGGACGCGGGCAACGCCGTCCTGCGCCGCCGCCGGGTGGGCCAAGCGTCCGCCCCGGGAGCCGAGCCCATGCGCTACCTGTGCGTCCATTGCGGCCACCGCTTCGAAGCCTCCGGTGACGATCCCGGCGGCTCGGGCCCGGGCTCGGCGTCTGGTGCTTCCGCTGCCTCCAAAGAGTCCGGCGGTGGTCTCCGCTGTCCCAACTGTGCCCGGGGAACGGGGCTCGAACGGGTGGATCGGTCCGGGGCCCGGGATCGGCCCCGCTGGCTGGTCCCCGCCCTGGTGGCCGGGCTGCTCCTGGCGGTCGCCGGGGGCTACGCCGCCTGGGCCGCCTTCTCCCCGGACGCGGTCGGGGACGAGGTGTCCTTCCGCCCCCTCCGCAGCAACGAGCTCCGGGGGCACCTCCGGCGACTCGGGGTCGAAGATCGGGTCGGGGCGCTGCGAGATCTACTGGTCGCCGGAGACGGGATCGAAGGGCTCGGTGAGTCCGCCGCGGGCAGTGGGCCGGTCGCCAAGGGGCAGGCGGTTGTCGCCGCGGTCCGGGAGCGCGCCAGCGCCGGGGGGTTCGTCCGCTGGCCTCGCTCCGAGCCCCGGGAGACCCCGATCCTGGACGCGGCGGCCGCCTTCGATCGGATCCGGGAGGACGGCGCTGATTTCCGGGCCTATCCCCTCGAGATCGCCGCGGTGACGGTGGCCGCCCTACGGGCGGAAGGCGTCCCCGCCATGGTGGCGGAGATCGCGGGCTTTCCGGAGGCGCGCGCTCCGGCGGATCCCTCCGGGAAGCTGGGCTACTACGGCGTCGCCGTCTTTCCGGAGGGCGAGCCGGACCCGAAGGCGACCCCGACCGTGCTCGACCCCTTCGAGGGCCACGGGGAGTCCCCGGCGCCGGACGACGTCGACGTGCTGACCGACCTCGAGGCGGTCGGCGCGGCCGTCGCCCATCGGGCCGTCCACGCCGCGGTCCGGGAAGGGGACGCCTCCCGCGCCTTCGAGCTGGTCGAGGCAGCCCTGACCCTGGACCCCCGGTCTCCGTCGATCCGGAGCGCACGGGCGGCGATCCTGCTGGTGGGTGGGGGCGGTGAGAACGCCCGGAGCGCCTTCGAGGCCGCGGCCCAGCTGCGCCCGGACGCTCCCCGCAAAAACGACCTCGCCGCCCTCTACCTGGCGGAGGGGGATCTGGACCGGGCGGCCCGGGAGGTGGGGGCGGCCCTCGAGTCCCGGCCCGACTACGCGGTGGCTCGGGCGACCCTGGCAGCCGTCCACCTGGCCCGGGGGGAGCTCGAGGCCGCCCGCGCCGAGCTCGACAAGGCGGAGCGCCTCGACCCCCAGCTCCACAATCTGCCCCTCTACTGGGCGAACTATTACGTCGCCGTGCGGGACCCGGAGCGGGCCGCGGCGAAGGCCCTCGAGGCCGTCGAACGCCGCCCCCTCGAATGGCAGCGACGGATCCAGGCGGCTCGGGTTCTTCGGGAGGTCGGTCGCTACGACGAGATGCGCCGGCAAGCTCGGGCGGCCCTCGACCAGGTGCCGCCGGCGCAGAAGGAACGGGTGCGCCAGCTCATCCTCGACCCGGCTACCCTCGGGCCCACCGCCCTCGACGAGCCCCTGGACGAGGCGATGGCCGCCGACGACCTCCCCCTGCCCGAGCTCGATGACGACCTCACCCTCGGCGGGGACTCCCTGCTCCTGGGAGGCGGCGGTAGCGGAGCTGGGGTCGGCGGGGGTGGCGGCGCCTCGGGCCTCGGGGCTTCCGGCGGTACGCCCGGACCTGGGTTGCTCGACGGGGAGCCCAGCCTGGGGGGAACGGGGGCCGGTACGACGCTTCGCCTCGGGGATCCATCGACGTTGAAGCTCCGGGAGCCGGGGACCCAGCTGCGCCTCGACGGCCTGACCGGCTCCGGCGCCGAGGCGGAGGATTAGCGACGTGCGGTCCCGAGACGTCTCCCTCGATGGGAGCGAGTTCCGGCGAGGCAGCTGGCGTCAGCTCGTGATCGTCGTCCTCGCCGTCGCGGCGTTGATCGGGGTGGCGGGGGTGCTGCTCGTCCCGGGAGACGACGCCGCCTACGGCGCCGTCGGGAAGGCGGTCAACGGTCTCGACCAGCGCAGCTTCGACGCCTTCCTGGGCTGTGCCCTCGGCGAGCAGCACCTCGAGAAGATCGGCGACAACCTCGCCCTGGTCGCCCAGATCGAACGGGCGTCCCTCGCCGGGCGGTCCTACGGCCAGCGGCTCCGGGAATCGTGCATGCCGCTCTTGGACGAGATGGCGGCCGGGCTCGAACGGCTCATCCCGCCGGATCCCCTCCGGGAGGACGTCGCCGCCTTGGACCAGGCCGTCGACCGCTTTCGGAGCGGTTGGAGTGGGTACATCGCCTACCTGGAAGGCCTCGAGGGAGGCTTCGATCCAGAGGCGGACCCGGCGAAGCGCAACCTCGAGCAGATCGCCGAAGCCTGGCGCGATTACAAGGTCGCCCTGGTCGCCTTCAACCGAGCGGTCCGGGAAAAGCTCGACGCCTGAGAGGGTCGGTCGCCGGGGCGCGACGGCCGGCGGCCGGGCAAACACTCGACGCTGCCGGAAATGGGCCCACGCCTTCCCTCAGTACGTGCGTCTGGGACGTCCGGCACCGGTGTGCACCGGACCGGAATTCCCGGGCGGGAGCCCGCCGCCGGGTGCGTGGCGTGCTCCCGCGTCCCTCCGGGGCGCGCCGCTTTCTTGCAGTCTCGATCCTTGAGGAAAAATCGATGAAACGTGCACTTACGCTGGCCCCTCTGGGCTTGTTGGCCCTCGCCGCCGCCTGTGGAGACGATGGCGGCCCGGCCGACGACGACGACGACGCGGGCATGGGCCTGGTCGACGCGGGTCCCCAGGAGGATGCGGGACCCGACGCCGGGATGATGGATGAGGATGGCGGGCCCATGCTGCCGCCGGTCGTGGGGGCGATCTCCGCCGAGCCCACCCTGTCGACCCTGGCCGCCTTTCTCCTCGAGCTGGACGAGCGCGGCCTCATCGGCGCGGAGCTGCTCGCGCTGCTCGATGGTGGAACCGTCGGACCGACGGTCTTCGCTCCGGAGAACTCAGCCCTCGACCCCGTCCTGACCGCCCGCGGCATCACCGACGTCACCGCCGCCACGGACGAGGAGCTCCTCGCCCTCCTGGACATCGTGGCCTACCACGTCGTCGACGGCGAGCTGACCGCCGCGGAGATCGCCGCCCTCTCGCCGCCCGTCGCCAACTCGATCCGCGGCGCCGGGGAGGGACCCCGCGCTGGGATCCGCCTCTACTTCGACACCAGCGACGGCGTCGCCGTCCGCTTCGTCGATGAGGACGGTATGGAGGCGTCGGCGGACGTCACGGCGGCGGACGTGCCGGTTCCCGGCGACGACGATGCGGTCATCCATCGCATCGACGAGGTCCTGCTGCCCCCGGACGTCGTCGGCGTGGCGACCCTCGAGGGCCTCACCGGTCTGCTCACCGCCGCTGGAGACGCGGCGAACCTTCCCGATGGGGGACCCAGCGTCGCCGAGGCGCTCCGGGATCCGGAAGGCGCGTTCACGGTGTTCGCGCCGGAGAACGCCGCCTTCGAGGGCGTCGACGCGACCGGCGAGGCGCTCCGGGACACGCTCCTCCATCACGTGCTGGCCTTGGAGAGTGGCCCGGCCCTGAGCGACGGGCTTCCCGACGTCACCGAGTCCCTGGCGGGTTTCGCCTTCTTCGTCGACGGCACGACGTTGAACGGGGGCCCGGATGGGATCGGCGCGAACATCCTGGCGACGGACATCCAGGCCACCAACGGCGTCGTCCATCTGATCTCCGACGTGATGGGCCTTCCGACCCTCGCCGATGTGGCGACCCTGGGTGGGCTCTCCGCCCTGGTGACTCAGATCGGCAACGTCGACGCCGGCCAGCCCGAATCGGAGCAGCTCCTGCCCGTGTTGGCCGCTCCCGACGCGGAGCTCACCGTTTTCGCTCCGAACGACGCGGCCTTCGCGGGGTTGGATGAGGTCCCCCCGGTCGACGCGCTCCGGGACATCATCCGCTACCACCTGGTCTCCGGCTCGGTCATCGAAGCGTCCGACCTGACCGACCCGGCGGCTCCCGTGACCGGTGCATCGAGCGCCCTCGAGGGACCCGGGGAGGGGCGGCTGGTCGAGCTCTTCTTCGACGGCACGACGATCAACGGCGGCTCGACGGACCCGGACGCCATCGGCGCGGCGGTCGTCACGCCGGACCTCCGCGCGGTGAATGGGGTCGCCCACGTCATCGATGCGGTCTTGACGCCCCCCAACGTGGCTCAGCTCGCCGGCCTCGTGGGCCTCACCGAGCTCCTCGAGGCCGTCGGGACGGCGGACATGGACGCGACCGGGGAAGAGCTACTGCTGTCGCCCATCCTGACGGACCCGGCGAGCACCCTGACCGTGTTCGCGCCCACGGACGTCGCCTTCGGGGCGCTGCCGACGCCCGGCCCGGGTCCCGACGTCCTTCGCGACGTCCTCCTCTACCACGTCCTCCTCGACGACCTCACGTCGGGGGAGCTCGGGGAGCGTCGGGACAGTGCGCTCGAAGTGACCCTGCTCTTCGACGGAACCGTCATCAACGGCGGCTCGACGGGGGACGACGCCATCGGCGCCAGCGTGGTCCTAGCGGACGTGGTGGCGACGAACGGGGTCGTGCACACCATCGACGCGGTGCTGACGCCCCCTGACGTCGCCCAGGTGCTCGAGCTCGAGGGGCTCTCCGGCGTGATCGAAGCGATCGGGGTTGCGGACGCGGCCGCGGACGAACCCGGCGAGGTCGTCATCGACGACCTCATCACCGACCCGGCGTCGACCCTGACGGTGCTGGCGCCGACGAACGACGCCGTCGACGGCGTTCGCCCCTTCACCCCTGGCGACGAGCTCCGCGCGGTGCTGCTCTATCACGTGGTGACGGACGAGGTCCTCGACATCGCCGCTCTTTCCGAGATGGACGGCATGAGCCTAGACGTCGCCTTCCCGGGGCTCCGTGCACCGATCATCAACGTCTTGTCGCCGGGGGAGGTGACCTTCACCGACGCCATCGACGACACGATCGAGATCGAAGCGGGTCGGAGCGACCTCCGCACCACGAACGGCATCATCCACGTGGTCGACGAGGTGCTCTTCCCGGCGCCGCCGCCGGGCGGACCCTAGTACCCAGACCGGCGCCACCTCGGGGTGGGGTCAGTCGCGGACGGAGGGGCCGGAACAAAGGGGCCGCTGCCGCAGGCCGGCGGCCTCGGGAATCCGGAGAGGCACCGCGACGTCGACCTCACCCCGGGGGGAGGGCCGGGGGAATCGCAGCGCTTCGGCGGCTTCGAGCACACAGGCCCGGAAACCCGGATCGCCGATCTCGTCGGTGGCGGCGCAGGCCCGGTCGACCCGCCCGTCCTCGGTGACCCGCAGCTCGATCTCGAGGAGACCACCTCCGGCGACGGCGCCGGTCGCCTGGCCCGTGCAACCGCTGGTCGCCTCGACCAGGGGCGCGATCCCAGATCGGACGACGTCGACGGGAAGCTCCCCCACCGGGCCGCTCGGGGCGGGCAGCCCATCGGGACAACGCATCGCCGCCTGCGTCGGATCCTCGTCGACGTTCGCGGTCCGGGGCGGGGGTAGGCGCGTCCCCTCCGGGAGCAGCACCGCCAAGGCCACCTCGCCCCAGTCGTCTTCGTGGGAGGCCATGACGTCGAGGATCCGTCGGACCGGCGTCTCGGCGTCGGCGGTCAAGACGACGGCGGGCGCTCGTTCCCCCGCGGGTTCGGCGTCCGTCGGGCCACCGTCGTTCCCGGAGCCTGGGGCGCTTCCCCCCGGCGCAGCGTCCTCCGCCTCCGCTTCCGCCGGGGATGCGCCGGTGAGGGGGCGTTCGACGGGGGCCCCCTGGGCGGGGATGGAGACCACGAGATCCCCCAGCTCGGGCGGCGGCGCCGTGGTGAAGGTGGCCAGGACCGGGCCGTCCGCCCCGCGCCCGCCGAAGCGCCCCCAGACCGTCAGCGCCGTTGGCGGCGGGCTCTGCCGGAGGGTGGCGGTGGTGCTCGCCGGCGGTCGCGGCAGGGGACGGATCGCCGGGGCCAGGTCCGCTTCGAGCCGATGGGCGCCACCCGTCGGAGGCGCTGCTCGCAGCAGGCAGGCGAGGTCTTCGTCACCCTGCCCGGCTTCCGCCAGGGCGGCCGCCTGGCCGACGAGGTCGGCGAAGGTCGCATCGAGCGCAAGCACCCGGGTCGCCGGCGCGTCGTCGTCCCCGGGCGACCCGGGGCGGTCCCCGGCGGTCGCCTCGCCGCCGGAGGCGGGGGGCACCGCGTCGCTGGTGGTGCTGCCTCCGTCGGAAGGGCCTCCGCAGGCGAGGGCGAGGAGGGCCGGGGAAAAGAGGAGCGTTCGCCGGAGCTCTACCGGCGGCGTCAACGAGGGGATTCCGAGCATACCGAGACACCTCATGCCCGCGACCCACGGTTAAGCAAGCCCCCTGGTGCCTCTGCCCGGAGGTCGAAAAGTTGCCGGCCCGGCGCGCTCCCCGATATGCGAGAAGCCATGGTCCCGCGCTCCGCATGGCGGGGGGCTCCGCGCCCCGGGGCCCGCCGGTCTCTCGGCGCGCCCCTGGCTGGCGTCGCCGCGCTGTTGCTGCTTTTCCTGCAGGCGACGGGGCTGCCGTTGGTCGCCCAAGCCGGCCCCCGGGACGACGGGGCCGAACGGGCGGCCGAGCCCGCCCGGGGGGACCGGGTGAACGACCCCACCCGCGGTCCGGATGCCCGCCGCCTGTCCCGCCGCAGCCGTTCCATCGGCTGGCCCTGGCGGGGACGCCTGGAGCACGGGGTCGAGCTCGTGGAGAGCCCGGTCCTGGTCCGCGTCGGGGAGTACCGGGAGGGCGGCCATTTCTTCGGCACCTGGGAGCTCGTCCAGCTCATCGAACGGGCCGCCTGGCGGGTGCATCTGCGCCATCCCGGGGCGAAGCTGCCGGTGGGGGAGCTCTCTCGCCGCACCGGCGGGCGCCTCGATGGTCACCGCTCCCATCGGAGCGGCCGGGATGCGGACATCGGCTTCTATCTCCTCGACGCGGAAGGCCGCCCGGTCAACGCCCCGATGGCCTTCGCCCGTGTCCGGCCCAATGGAAGCTGCACCTCGCCGAATACCGGCTTTCGCTTCGACGACGCCCGGAACTGGGAGCTCGTCGCCAAGCTCGTCGCCGACGGAGACGCCCGGGTCCAATACATCTTCGTCCACCGCGCCATCAAACGGCGGCTCCTCGACTACGGCCGCCGGATCGGCGCGCCCCAGGTGCTGATCGACCGCGCTGCCCAGGCGATGATCCAGCCCGCCGGAAGCCACCCCCACCGGAACCATTTCCACGTGCGGATCTACTGCGCCCCCGGAGACCGCCCACGCTGCAAGGACCGGCCGCCCTTCCACGACTGGTACCCGGGCCGCTGACG
>DAPKRP010001071.1:0-1542 GCA_031800515.1 Polyangiaceae bacterium LLY-WYZ-14_1
GCCCGGGGGAGGCGGGGGGCTCGACCGGGGGGAGGCCTTCTTCGGCTCCTTCGTCGCCCTGTTCGTCGACCGCAAGGTGAGCGGCTCGGAGGCGGAGCTGCGCTTCCGCTCCCAGGAGGTTCCGGTCCCATGAGCCGGTCCCCCCAGCGGAGGCACCGCCGGCCGCGGCGCTTCGAACGCAAGATCCTCGGGGCGATGGCCGTCGTCGCCCTGGGGCCCTTGCTGGGGGCCCTGCTCCTGGGCCGGCAGGCCCTCCGGGAGGCCTTCGAGGTCGGGATCAACCAGCGCATCGGGGGCCAGCTCGACCAGCAGGTCGACCTCTATCGGCGGCACTTCGAGGTGCTGCGGCGATCCGCGGAACGGGTCGCCGACCTCGCGGCGTTGGATCCAGAGCTCACGGCGGCGACGGCGGGACCGGACCTCGATCGGGCCGCGGCGGCCGAGGCGGCTCGCCGGTTCCTTACGGCCCACCCGGACGTCGCTCAGCTGGTGCTGCTGCGGCTCCGCCCGGGGGGCGGGGAGGACCGGCTCCTCGCGGTGCCCCGGGTCCCCCGATCCCTCGACGACGACCCGCGGGTGATCGACCTGGACCGGCCGCTGCGCGCCGCGGGCTTCGATGCGCCCCCCGGGTCGTCGCCGGCCGGGGACGTCAGCGACCAGGGAGCCGGCCCGGTCGTGGTGCTTCGGGTGCGGGTGGCGGCTCCCCGGGCCCTCTTCGACGCCTTCGACGAGGCCGGGGCCATCCGCGAGGTCTACCAGCGCCTCGCCGCGGAGCGGGACTACGTCTCGGCGAGCTATCTCCTGGTCTTCAGTCTCTTGCTGGGAGGGGTGATCGCCGTCGCCCTGGGCTTTGGGGTGGCCCTGGCTCGCCGGGTGACCCGGAGGGTGGGTCAGCTGGTGGTTGCGACCGCACGGGTCGGCCGGGGCGACCTTCGGACCTCCCTTCCGGTGGACGACCAGGACGAGGTCGGCGAGCTCACCCGGGCCTTCAACCGCATGGTGCGGGACCTCCGGGAATCCCGGGACCGCATCGACTATCTGCAGCGGATCAGCGCCTGGCAGGAGTTCGCCCGGCGACTCGCCCACGAGATCAAGAACCCGCTGACCCCGATCCAGCTCGCCGTCCAGGAGATGGGCCGGAGCTACCCGGGGGACGACCCGGACTACGCCGCCAAGCTCGCCGACGCCCAGACCATCGTCCAGGAGGAGATCGCCACCCTCCGCCGGCTGGTGGGGGAGTTCAGCGCCTTCGCCAAGCTCCCGGAAGTCCGCCTCGAGCTGTCCGACCTGGGCGATGCGGTCGAGGAGATCGGCCGCTCCCTCCGAACGATCCCGGAGGAAGAGGCCGCAGAAGGCGACGGGCCCGTCGGGGTCGACCTCGTCGTCGACGTGGACGGCGGTCGGGGCGTCCCGGTCGAGCTCGACCCGATGCTGTTCCGCCGCGTCCTGGACAACCTGGTGCGCAACGCGGTTCAGGCGATCCTGGGCGCGGGCGGCGTCGGTCGGGTCACCGTCAGCGCCGCCGCCGGCCCGGGCGGTCGG
>DAPKRP010001072.1:0-2831 GCA_031800515.1 Polyangiaceae bacterium LLY-WYZ-14_1
GGGCGGGGGCAGAGGGTTCTGCTGGGCCGCCCGCCGGCAGGCGGTCTCGACGCCGCGGCCGGTTTGGATGGCGTCCGCCAGATCCTCGAGACGCCAACCATCCCGGAGGTCGTCGAAGCCGAAGGCGCGGTGGGTCGCGGAGGTCGCCGGGCGGTCCCCTGGGTCGTCCGGCCCGAACAAGTCGTCGAGGGCCGCCGAGACCGCCTGGTAGAGAGCCTGGCCGGTGCCGACGCCGGCGGGGCTCTCCCCACCTTCCCCGTCGACGTGGAGCGCGATCCGAATGCGACCCGACGTCGGGTCGTAGGCGACGCGGCCATCGAGCACCAGGTCCGTGGCCCGACGGGCCTCGGCGAGGGACGCCTCCCGGACCCGCGGATCGTCGTAGACCCGGAGGTCCACGGGATCGTCGGCGGAGGCCTGACGAGGAAGGCCCAGGAGGTCCGCGGGAGGCCGGGTTCCGGCGAGGCCCTCGTCCTCTTCGTCCGGGCGCGTCCAGCGCAGCCGCCGGCAGACGAGGTCCGCCGCCCCGGCACCGAGCCAGGCGAGCTCCGGCTCATCGCTGGCGAAGACGGGGCAGGCGAGCGTCGCCCCGGCCTCGAACAGCGCGGCGGCGGAGAGGGAGCCCGCGCGCTGGCTCGGCGGCTCCCCAGGCGACTCCTGGGGAGGGTCTCCGGCGTTCCGCTCCCCCTGGAAGGCGACGGCGGCCACCGCGATGGAAGCGGCGAGGGCGCCGAGGGCGGCACCCCCGGCCAGGCGGGCGCGTCGTCGGAGCCTCCGCTGCCAGAACGCCCATCGGCCGGTTCGGGTCACACCGGTTCGGATCGCCGACGCCAGGTCTTCGGCGAAGGCGGTCATCGTCGGGTAGCGGTGCTCCGGCTCTCGCTCGAGGGCCCGGGCGAGGGCGCGCCAGACGGCGCTCGACAGCTCGGGACGTTTCCCGGTGATGGGCTGGGGGTCGTCGAGGAGGATCTCGACGAACAAGGCGGGGGGGTGGTCCCGCTCCCGCCAGGGGAGGTCCCCGGTGAGGAGCTGGTAGGCCACCACCGCCAGGGACCACTGGTCCGTCGCCGGGGTCGGCGGGGCGCCCCGCACCTGTTCCGGCGACATGTACCAGGGGGTGCCCACCGCGTAGTGGTCCCCGATGCCGGTCGATGCGGTGAGACCCGTGATCCGCTGGGAGGTGGCGAGGCCGAAGTCGAGGAGGACGGGCCGGCCCTCGTCGGTGAGCATGATGTTGCTCGGTTTGACGTCCCGGTGGATGCAGTCCTGGGCGTGGGCGTGATCCAGCGCGCCGGCGAGCTCGACCACGATCTCGGCGACGAGCGTCGGGGAGAGGGGGCCGTCCTCCCGGAGCCGTCGCTCCAAGGTGCGGCCCTCGACGAGGCCCATCACCGCGAAGAAGCGTCCGTCTTCCTCGCCGGAATCGAGCATCTGGACGATGTGCGGGTGGTCCAGGGAGGCGACGGCCCGAACCTCGCGTTCCATCCGGCGCCGGGTCGCCGGGTCGGCCAGTCGATCGACGTGGATCGCTTTGATGGCCACCGGGCGCCCCAGCCGTCGATCGAATCCCCGGAAGACCTCGCCGCTGGCCCCCTCGCCGAGCCGCTCGAGGACCTGATAGCGACCGAGAATGAGGTGATTGGGCTCCAAGGTGCTGAGACCCCTGCCGAGGACGACGGCGACGGCCGCCCTGACAGTCTACCAATCGTCCCGGCGGCCGGAACGACCATCCCAGCCCCCGGAGGCATCGTCTCCACGCCCAAGGACGTATCCGGTCCCCCTCACCGGAAGGTAAAGGCAACCCCCAAGAGGCCCGGAAGAACACGCCGCCTACGCAAGACGGCGCGGCTTCGTCGACGGGCGGGGCAGCGTGACCGGAGCGTGCGTTCGAGCGACGCGGTCAGGACTCGTAGACGACGACGGGATTCCAGGGGCCTCGACCGGGAGCCGGCTGCCAGTCGTGAAAGACCACGCGCTTCGGGCCCAGGTAGAAGAGCTCGATACGGCCGTCCGTGTTCCGACCGACGGCGAGATCGAGAGCCTGCTCCCCGAGCACCTCGCCGTCGCTGCCCCACTCGCCGTTGGGCTCCGTCTGGAAGATGTTCCGGATGGTCCCGTCCTCCCCCAGGACGAAGAGCTCCAGCCGCCCGTCGTGGTTCTTGCCGACGGTGACCTTCTTCCCACGCAGCTTCAGCGATTCCGGGCCGTGCCAGTCACCGTTCGGCGCGAGCTGCCAATCGTGTCCGACCACCCCATCGGTGCCGATCCAGAAGACCTCCAGGCGTCCGTCGGCGTTGGCGCCCACGGCGAGCTGGGAGCCCTGGGCGGCGAGCTCCTCGGGGCCATGCCAGTCACCGTTCGGCTCGAGCTGCCAGTCGTGGACCAGGGAGCCGCTCGGGGAGAGGTAGAAGACCTCGAGCCGACCATCGGCGTTCCGGCCGCAGGCGACTTGAGCCACCGGACCGCCGAGGTCTTCGGGACCGTGCCAGTCGCCGTTCGGCGCGAGCTGCCAGTCGTGGTGCAGCCGGCCTTCCGGGGTGGCGTAGAAGACCTCGATGCGACCGTCCGCGTTCTGACCGAGGGCCAGCGCCGTCGCCTGCCCCCCGAGGGATTCCGGTCCGTGCCAGTCCGCGTTCGGGGCGACCTGCCAGTCGTGCACGAGCTCGCCGTCGGGTCGGATGTAGAAGATCTCCAGCCGGCCGTCCGCGTTCGGGATCACGTCGACCTGGGTCGCCTCGACGTCGAGGCTCTCCATGCCGTGCCACATGCCGCGGGTGTTTGGCTTCTGCCAGTCGTGCCGGAGCTTGCCGTCGCGCCCCACCCAGAACACC
>DAPKRP010001073.1:0-4902 GCA_031800515.1 Polyangiaceae bacterium LLY-WYZ-14_1
GGGGCGCCGGCGTGGGGGTGGCGGCGGGAGGCGTCGTCGAGGGGATCCAGGTCCCCGCGGGGGCGGCGGCGGAGGCCCTGCCCGTCGGCGGGCTCGGTGACTTCGCCGTGACCCTGGTCTGGGTGTCGTTCTCCTATTCCGGCTGGAACGCCGCGGTCTACCTCACGGAGGAGCTGCGGGATCCGGAACGCACCGCCCAGCGGGCCCTCGTGCTCGGGACCGGCCTGGTCACCGTCCTCTACCTGGGTCTGAACGGGGTCTTTCTCTACGCGGCGCCCCCCGCCGCCCTCGCCGGTCGCCCGGAGGTCGGCGCCATCGCCGCCGAGGCGCTGGGCGGCCCGGGCCTTCGGAGCGCCCTCGCCGGGGTCGTCGCCCTCGGCCTGTGGACGTCGATCTCCGGGATGGTGATGGCCGGTCCCCGGGTCTACGCGAAGATGGCCGCGGACGGCGCCTTCCCCCGGGCCCTCGGCTGGGTGCCGGGCCCCGGGGCGCCTCCACCCCGCACCGCCCTCGCCCTTCAGGCGGCCCTCGCCGTCCTGGTGGTCTGGGTCAGCACCCTGCGGAGCCTGCTCGGCTACATCGGGTTCACCCTGGGGCTCTCCGCGGCGGCGACCGTCTTCGGACTGCTCCGGCTGCGCCGCCGCCGGGGCGCCGGGGAGGTTCCCATCCCCGGCTATCCCCTCGCGCCCGTCGCCTTTCTCGTCGCCAGCCTGGGGACCTTCGTCTTCATGGCGGTGCGGCAGCCCGGGGAGGCCGCCTGGGGCGCCCTGACCGCCCTCTCCGGCCTGCCCCTCTACGCGCTCTTCGAGCGGCGGCGTCGACGACGGTCGGAGAGGCGGGGCGGGCCCCGCCACCCCCCTGGGAGCAGGCATTGACCGACCCGGTCCCGGCCCTAAAGGCCGCGGCGATGAGCGACGACGACGCGAAGAACGTGCTGGGCCGTCCCCTCGCCACCTGCGGCACCAACCCCCGCACCGGTTTTTTTCGGGACGGCTGCTGCAACACCGGACCGAGCGACCTCGGGCTGCACGTGGTCTGCGCCGTCCTGACCGACGACTTCCTCGCCTACACGGCGGCCCAGGGCAACGACCTCTCTACCCCCCGGCCCGAGTTCGGCTTCCCGGGCCTCCGGGCCGGCGACCGCTGGTGCCTCTGCGCCTCTCGCTGGAAGGAAGCCCTCGACGCCGGCGTCGCCCCCCAGGTCGACCTCGAAGCCACCCACGAACGCGCCCTCCGCGTCGTCGACCTGGCCGACCTCGCCCGCCACGCGCTCGACCCGGCGGCCGCCGAACCCGGCGGATGATGCGGGACGGACGGAGCGCCGGGGACCAGGGTCAGGGCGTGCAGTCGTCCGGGGTGCCGGCCCCGGCAAAGGCGGCGTAGTCGACGCAACCCAGGTTCGGCAGACCCAGGCCGCTCAGGTTCGCCAGGAAGCCGCACTCGCCGGAGGGAAGGCAGCAGCCGCCGAGGCTGACCAGGCCGAGAACCATGCGAGAGGGGCAGCTGTCGTCCCCGCTGCCCGGGTGCTCGGTGGGAAGACAGGAGACCTCGCTGGCGTTCAGGCCTGCCAGGGCGGCCACCCCGGTCAGGTCGTAGCCGCAGCCGGATCCGTCCGCCGGACAGCAGGCCGGAAGGGTGCTGCCGGCGAAGCTCAGGTCGTCGCAGCCTTCCTCCGGGCAGGGGCGCGCACCGGCGTCCGGGTCGTCGCCGTCGGCCCCATCGCAAGGACCGCCGTCGAAGTCGCGCTCGGCGCCGGCATCGCAGTCGGTCCCGGCGTCGCGTCCGTCATCGTCGTCGTCGTCGTCATCGTCGCCCCCGGGACCGGCGTCGAGGTCGTCGTCGTCGTCGTCGCCGCCCCGGCCGTCGTCGTCGTCGTCGTCGTCGGCCGTGCCGATGCCATCGCCGACGGACGCGTCCCGACCGGCGCCGTCTTCCTCCACGGTGGACGACTCGGCGCAGCCAAAGGCCCCCAGGACGATCCAAAGCGCCAGGAGACGCCACCGCGCGGGGACAGGGAGCGTCTCGGCGGAAGGCCAGCTCGACGGGCTCGAAGCAGGTCGCATCGGGAAGAGGATACCAGACCGCGGTCAGGCAGGTCTCGGGGGGGCTGGCCCGGGTGGTCTTCGCCGGGGAGCGACCCTGGGGCGTCCGCAGCGGAGGCGCAGCGCGGGTAGAGAAGAGCGCTACGGTGCCGTATTGGCGGCCCCATGGAACGCCAGATGGCAGCGCGTCGGGGTCGGCCCGGCCTGGAAATCGCTTTCCTCCTGGCCGTCCTGTGCGCGGGAGGCTGCGATCGGGAAGACGCCGCGGCGGTCTGCCGGCAGGCTCGGGCCTCGGAGGAGGACCTGACCAGCCGGGAGCGCGCCGCGTGTCGAGACGCCTGCGCGGCGGGCGACGAGACGGCCTGCCAGGAGGAGTCCCCCAGCGCCGAGACGACGCCGGAAGCCGGGGCCGAGCCCCTCTCTCGCCCATCGTTTCAGGCTGCGCTGCACGACGCACTGATGGCCGTCTACGTCGACTCGGAAGAAGGGCAGGCCCTCTGCCGGGCCGGTAGCCCCACTCAATGCGTGCGGCTGGGCGCAAGTCTCGAACGAAACGCCTCGAGCCTCGCCGATCGGGAGCAGGCCTTTTCCAACTACGCCCAGGCGTGCGCGCCCTTCCTCGAGGACCCCGCCGGTTGCAATCTGGATGTCCGCTGGCGTCGGGACGAGCGAGGCCGAAACACCTACGCCTCTTCCTGCGCCCGTCGTCGGCGCCCGGGGCAGACCGTCGAAGCCTACCTCACCCGTTGTCTGGCGGACTGCGCCGGGGAAGAAGCCTGCGACGCCCTCCTCGAACGCCAGTGCTTGAAGGACCCGGACGATTGTGCCCGGCGCTGTGACACCGGAAGTGCGCCCCACTGTCGCGTGGCCGCTCTTTTCCAACACGAAGGCCGCGGCCTGCCCGAAAACCAGGAGAAGGCAGAGACCTACCGCCTGCGCGCCTGCGAGCTCGGAGACCGCATCAGCTGCCAGCCCTTCGACCAGTGGCCCAACAGCGTCGCCGCCAAGACCTATCCCGACCCGATGCCCGGCCTCCACCAGCGCGTCCCGCGGGAGCTCCCATAGCGACCGTGCGCAGGCCCGTCGTCGCCAGCGCTAGCAGACAGCCTCGGCCGAGCTGCGGCGCGCGGCGAGCGCCATGTCGGCCAGCTGCGCGGCGGTCGCGTCCGGTCCCACGTGGGTCGCAGCCCTTCCCACCAGGCAGCGGGCATCCATCTCCGACGCTCCCGCCGAGCGGACCGCGCGCATGGCGGCCGCCAGCCGGCTGAGCCGCGTCGGCGACCGGCCCCCCAGACCCTCGCCGGCTTCATCCTGCCGCTGGACCAGCCGTCCATAGACGGACCCGTCCGCGTGGCGAAAGCGGAACCCGTCGGACCACCGGCCTTCGATCACCAGAAACCCCTCGTGGACCGCCCGGTGGTGGGCTTCGCACAGGAGGCACATCGTCTCCGGGTCGTGCGCCCCCCCGTCCGCCCGGCGGATCAGGTGATGCTGATGGACGAAGCCGCTCTGTCGGCATCCCGGGACCGCGCACCGCCCCTGATGCCGCCGCACCAGCCTGCGGCGGAGCGCGGGTGGGATGGTCTGGGCCGCCCGGGCCCCGGCGGCGGGCCTCCCGGCGCTTCCACCCACGTGGGTATCCACGTGTCCACCCACGTGGGTCGACTGCGCGGATCCCGCGTCGCATGGAGTCGCGCCGAGGCGGGCGCCATCCTTCGACCGTCGGTCTCGAGACGAAGCGCCCCCTGGCCGGACGCTTTCTGGCGCGCCCCGGGGAGCGTCCGATCCGACGCCGGCCTCCCCGGGCTCGGGAGCCGGTGCGACGAGGTCGACCGGACCGATCTCTTGCGCGTCGCAGCGCGCCGCCTCGAGCACCGTGTCCTGGACCGGAACGAGCTCCCCGCCGCCTTCCGCCTTGCCGGATCCGCAGCGTGCGCAGACGTGAATCGCCAACTGATAGGCCGCGCGCCCCGGGTCGCCGTCGCCATTCCCATCCCGTTCCAAAAGAGCCCGGGACAGCGCCTGGATTAGCTGATCATCGCTGACATGCTCCCCCGTTTGACCCAGAAGCCGCTGCCGGGCTTCCCGCAACAGCGCCAGGGTCTCTCCTTCCACCTCGAAGCGGACGCGGTGCCGTCGGGCCGAATCATCCGCCGGGTCCGACGGTCGGTCCCCTGGGCGGCGCCCCGCCACGTGCCGCTCGACGTCCCGAACCGCCTCCCCCCGACAGGTCTCGATCCAGGCGTCCACCGTGTCCGGCGTGGCCACCCGGCTGATCTCCCGTGCTGCCGTCCACGGAATCTCGTTCCGCCGCACCGCCGCGCAGAGCGCCGGCAGCTCTCCGAGGGCCCGGGCTACCCGAAGCCGTTCCGCCACGAACCGTCGCGAGTACCCCAGCGTGCGATCCACGTACTCGTAGAACGACCCCATGCCCATCGGCACATGGACCCGCGCCTTCCAGGCCGCCAGCAGCCACTTCGCCTCGTCCACCTCATACGCATTCTTCCGCCCCGCCAACCGGCAAAGCTCCGCATGAATCCGCTCCCACCCCGCCTCCCGCACATCATCCACCGGCGGGGCCCCAACACCCAAACTATCCATCCGTTCAGCATACCCGTGGACCGGAACCCAGGCAACCCCCAAATCCGAAAAGACGCACTTCTTTTCGGCGCCGAATAATCCGCCACAATCAAACACAGAACCCATCCGGCTCCATGCTCCCTCCACCCTGCATCCATCGGCCCTCCGCCCGGCCGACGAGACCGGTCGACGCCGCCACCCCCGCACGTCAGACTCCCGCCCTCGACCCGTCCCCGTAGCTCAGCAGGATAGAGCAACGGTTTCCTAAACCGTAGGTCGC
>DAPKRP010001074.1:0-2749 GCA_031800515.1 Polyangiaceae bacterium LLY-WYZ-14_1
GGGCACGGGGGGGTCCGTGCCCGGGGGGACCACGACGACCCCGGTGACCCCATAGTCGCGCGCCAGCCTGCGGGCGGTGTGGTGGCTCGTGGCGACCACCGCCCGGACCTCGGCCAGCGCCTCCCGTTCCAAGGAGGCCAGCGTCCGCGAGGCCTCCGGGGTCAGGCCCGTCTCGAGGGCCAGGGGATGGTGGACGAGGGCGACCAGCCGGAGCCGCGTTCCCTGGCGTCTCAGAAGGGAGGGGAGCCCGCCCCAGGCGAGCCCATCGCCCACGACGATCCGACCTTCCGGCAGCTTCTCGAGCTCCGCCGCGGCCCGGGCCTCCGCCGCCGGGCCCGGTCGGGGGAAGGCGCCCTCCCAGCGGAGAGCCTCGACCGGCCGGCCGCGCCGCCGCAGCCCTTCGATGATCCGGCGGTCGTAGGCGAACCCCCCCGTCGGGGTGTCGAGGGCGCCGGGGACGACGAAGGTCACCGGTGGCCGCGCTCCGCCGCCATTCTGCCGCGGTGGGGCGTCCCACGGTTCTTCCGGCGGTGACGGCTTCACCCCCGGCGGTCTTCCCCGGAGGCCGCGTCCGACCCGGGGGCGTCGGCGAGGGGCGCCTCGAAGGCGGCGGAAGCGACGTGGGATTCGTGCAGGGTCACCGTGGCGCGGACGACCCCCTCGCCTCCGGGGCCGAGCTCCCCCGCCCGGACGCGCCGCGCCACCTGCCCATGGATCCACCCGGCCAGAAACTCGGTGGTGGTGTTCCGCCCGGCGAAGGCGGGATGCTCGTCCAGGTTGCGATAGTCCAGCTCTGCCAGGACCGCCCGAAGGAGGCTGGTCGCCCGCCCGATGTCCGCGACCCAGGCGAGCTCCGGGTCGAGATGGGGGCGGGCGAGCTCGAGGTCGACCACGTAGGTCGCCCCGTGGAGCCGCTGGGCGGGTCCGAAGGCCTCTCCCCGAAAGCTATGGGCGATCATCACGTGGTCCCGAACGGTCACGGTGTACATGCACGGTCTGGTAGCAGCCCCGAGGTACTAGGGCCGGACCGGGACGACCGGCGCGGTGGCGTCGCCGGCCCGATTGCCGAAGCGCGGGTCGGCGAGCCAGGGCGGCGTGTAGGGCGTCGGCAGTCGGCATTCGAACTCTCCGTCTTCGCCCGGGGCGGCATCCAGGTCGCAAGTGCTCACTTCACGGCCGAGGGAGGGGCAGGCTGCATCCAGGGCGTAACATTCATCGCCGACCTCGAATGCAACGTCGGGGTCGCAGGAGCCGAAGACCGAATCCGTGACCATGAGATCGAAACGTTCGATGTTGGCCTTCGTTTCCAGGTGAAGCGATTGGACGCACGGCGTTCTGTCGAATCCAGCGAAGTGGAAGCGCTGGAAATTACCAGCGGCCCCTTCCCGGAGCAGGAGCCCGTTTCTTGCGCGATCGCTGCCGGTCCAGCTCGCCGGGGTCGCTGGTCAGGCCGGGTAGCGGATGCGGACGGCCAGGTGGTCCCGGTCGGCGGCGTCCGCCCCGGGGCCGAGGAGGCGGGGAAGGGCAGTGGGGAGGTCGTCGAAGGCGAGCTCCCGATCGACCCAGGGGTCGAGGACGGCGCCGTGGTCCCGGAGGAGCCGGAGCGCCAGGGCCAGACGTTCCCGTCGCGTCCGGCGGCCCCGCATGGGGGCCGCCACCTGGCCGACCTGGGAGGAGCGGAGGGTGAGCCGCCGGGCATGGAAGTCCTGGCCGAGGGGGACCCGGGGGGCCCGGGCGCCGTACCAGGAGAGCTCGAGCACCAGGCCCTCGTCCCGCACCAGGGAAAGGGCGCGGGCCAGGCCTGCCTCGGTCCCGCTCGCGTGGACGACGGCGTCCTGGGGCGGGAGGCCGTCGTCCGCCGGCGTGGCATGGCGGGCGCCCAGAGCTGCTGCGAGCCCCCTTCGGCTCGGCGCGGGATCGACCAAGGTGACCTCGGTCCCCGGGATGCGCCCGAGGAGCCAGCCGACCAGGCAGCCCACGAGCCCCGCCCCGACCACGGCGATCCGCTCGCCGGGGAGCGGCCCGAGATCCCAGACCGCGTTCAGGGCCGTCTCCGCGTTGGCGGCCCACACGGCGCGCTCCGGGGGAAGTCCGTCGGGCAGGCGGTGGAGGGCGTCGGCGGGAACGACCTGGAGGGTCTGGTGGGGAAGCAAGCCGAAGACGAGCCGCCCGGAGAGCGCCTCGGGCCCGGCGAGCACGTCGCCGACCAGGGCGTAGCCGTACTTCACCGGTGCCGGGAACGATCCCTCCTGGAAGGGCGCCCGCATCCGCTCGTGCTCCGAGGCCGGCACCTCGCCTCGAAAGACCAGCCCTTCGGTCCCCCGGCTGAGCGCGCCCAGGCGGGCCCGGACCAGCGCGTCCCCGGGACCCAGCGGGGGAAGGGGGCCGGTACGGAGCTCGCTCTGCCCGGGGGCGACGATCCACAGGGCGCGGGCTTCGGTCGGAAGGGGGGGCCCGGCCGAGGCGTCTCCGCCGGGATCCCATGACGTTGGACGGTCTTTCACGTGAACCTAGCGTAACGGGCTCGTGCCAGGCCGGCCTCGCCGGCGATGCGGCCCCCGGGGCCCGCCGGCGCGCCGAGCTCCATGCCGCGACCGAACCTCACGTCCTCTCCATTCCTCGACCTTCGTCTACCAGCACCGATGGCCAGACGCCCGGCCCAGGGAACGCCCCGGGACCGGACGCCGACCACCAGGCCCGGCGACGGGGGCCCGTCGCCCGTGCCGCGCCCCGGCCGACCCGGAGACCC
>DAPKRP010001075.1:0-1891 GCA_031800515.1 Polyangiaceae bacterium LLY-WYZ-14_1
CGACGTCACGATTCGCGTCGTGCGAGCGGACGGTGACCACCGCCACCTGCGGCTTCGGGCCCAGGCGGCCGCCGCGCGGGACCGGGAAGAACGACGGAGCCGCCTCGTCGGCGCCGCCGAGGACATCACCGCCGAGATCCGACAGGACGCCCTGACCGGGCTCGCCAACCTGGCGGGCCTCGACGCCGCCCTCCGCGGTTCCGCCTCCACCGGGGACGGCCCCCCGGCGCTCCTCGTCCTCCGGGTCGATGGCTTCGGGCTCATCGACCAAACCCTGGGCCGACGGACGGCGGATGCCCTCCTGGCGGTGCTGGCCCGGCGGCTCGAAGACCTGACCGACCCGGGGGAGGTCGTCGCCCGAACGGGGCCCGCGGAGTTCGCCGCGATGCTCCATCGGACGGGCCCCGACGGCGGTGCCCGAGCCTTCGCCGACCGGGTGGCGGAAAGCCTGGACGCACCGGTGCTGGTCCACGGCCAGCGGGCCTACGTCTCCATGAGCGCCGGGGTCGTCGTCGCCGCGGAAGGGGACCGGGGGCTCGACGGCCTCCTCGCCGACGCCCGGGCCGCCCTCGATCGGGCCCAGGGGGAAGGTCGGGGACGCTACGCGGTGTTCGACGACGGGATGCGGCGGGCCGCCGGGCGCCGTTTCGCCTTGGAGTCGGGGCTGCGGGCCGCCATCGACAAGGACCAGCTCTTCCTGCTCTACCAGCCCATCGTCGACCTGGCCTCGGGCCGGCTGCAGAGCTTCGAAGCCCTGCTGCGGTGGCGGGATGACGACGGCCAGACGGTGTCGCCGGGGGAGTTCATCCCGGTGGCGGAGAGCACCGACCTCATCGTGCCGATCGGCGGGTGGGTGCTCGAGCGAGTCGCCGAGCTGGTGCACTCCTGGCAGCAGCGGATGCCGATGGGCCCGGTGCCCTCCGTCGCGGTCAACGTGTCCGGCCGCCAGCTGCTCCGACCGGACTTCCTGGAACGACTCGACCGGGTGCTCGGCGAGGTCGGCCTCGACCCGAGCGGCCTGACCGTCGAGGTGACCGAGAGCACCCTCCTCGAGGACGTCGTCTGGTGCCGAGAGCAGCTGCGGGCGATCCGGCGCCGGGGGGTGCGGGTGAGCCTCGACGACTTCGGCACCGGCTACTCCGCCCTGGCCTACCTCCGACAGTTCGAGGTGGACCTGCTGAAGATCGACCGAAGCTTCGTCCAGGACGTCTGCGGCAGCCGCCTCGACCAGGGGCTCGTCCGCACCATCATCGGGCTCGCCCGGGAGATGGGGGCGGCGGTGGTCGCCGAGGGGATCGAGACCCGGGAGCAGCTCGCCGCCCTGCGTCGCCTCGGCTGCGCCTATGGGCAGGGCTTCCTCTTCGCTCGTCCGATGCCGAGGACCGAGGCGGAGGCCGCCGCCGGCGGGCTGCCACCCTGGAGCGCCTCCCTCTGCCCGCCGGGCCCGGCGACGGAGTCGTCCGACGACCTCCGGCGGAGTACCGCCGGCGTAGCCGCCGAGTGACGAGGGCTGAGCTACCGTCCGTCGGATGACGGAGGTCGACCGACTCGAAGAGCTCGAGGGGGTGCTCGCCGCCCGGGGGGGTGAGGGCCTACGGGTGCTGGCGGTCCGGCGCACCCGGCGCTTCAAGCACTCCTGGATCGAGCTCGCCGAGGCCCTCGTGCGGGTGCGGCGGACGGGCGCCTACCGACGCTGGGGCTTCGACGACTTTCACGCCTACTGCGGTGAGGAGCTTCGGCTGCGCCGCACCACCGTCGACAAGCTGACCGGCTCCTTCGCCACCCTCGAGCGACACGCGCCGGAGATCTTGGAACGGGACGGGATCCGTCAGCCCATCCCCAGCGTCGACAGCGTCGACTACCTGGCGCGGGCCCTCGGGCTTCGGGGAGG
>DAPKRP010001076.1:0-2223 GCA_031800515.1 Polyangiaceae bacterium LLY-WYZ-14_1
GAGATAGGGCGCAACCCCCTCCCCCCGCTGGAGCCCCCGAGCCTGTAGCTTCATTCCACACCTCCTTGTGCTGTGCCGCCGGGCCGCACCCGCGCAGTGCGGCGTCTCCGCGCAGTCCGGCGCCCCGGAGCGGGGCGCCTCATGCTGCGCGGTACGCTTTACTGCGCCCGATCTATCAGGGCGTCGATCTCCGCCTGGGCCGCCTCGAGGGCCGGCTCGAGATCCTGCTCACCCGACATGATCAGCGCCAGGGCGCTGTTGATCGGCTGGAACCAGTCCGTACCGACGCGGCCGAACTGATATCCCCGGACGTGGCCCATGTCGGCGCCCTCGAACACGACGCGGTTCGCCGTCGCCTCCGGGGTGTCCTGATCGAAGAAGGGATTGTCCGCCAGGGATGCCCGACTCGGAATGGCCAGGCCCTCCTCCAGTACGAACTGCTGCGCCTCCTCGCTGGTCAGCGCCTCGAGGACCTCGACGGCCTCCTCCCGGTGCTCCGTATCGGCGTTGATGCCGTAGGCGACGGTGTAGAGGAAGTTGCCCCGGCGGCCGGAGGGGCCGACCGGCATGTAGGTCGTGCCGAAGCGGATGTTGGGCGCCTCGTTGCGCAGGAAGCCGAGGATCCACGCTCCCTCGATCGCAATGCCGACCTGCTCGGTCGCGAAGGCGCCGCCGGTCCATCCCTGGCCCAGGTCGCTCGGTTGCACCGCCGCCCCTTCCTGAACCAGGCCGGTGTACCACTCGACCGCCTCCTGGAAGCGCGGATCGAGAAGGTCTGTCCGGCCCTCATCGTCGAAGGGCTCCCACCCGGTGGCGAAGGCGAAGGCGCCGAAGCGGTCGTACGTCGGCGGGAAGCTGATGCCGTAAACATCGTCCCCAAACTCCGACACCTGACGCACCTTCTCCGTCAGACTCTCCCAGGTTTCGTTCTCCCTGGGATACTCGACACCGGCCTCATCGAAGAGGTCCATGTTGTAGTGGAGCGCAAGGGTGTTGAAGTCCTTGGCAATGCCGTAGACCCGGCCGTCGAAGGTGTACGCCTCTACCAGACTGTCGATGAAGGGATCCGTGTCGACGTAGTCGTCGAGAGGCAGCACCTTGCCGGTCGCCACAATGCCGACGGCGGTCTCCACGGGAATGTAGAAGATGTCGGCTGCGGTGCCCGCGGAGAGGGCGTTGAAGAGAGCCGCGTTGTAGTCACCCTCGAGGGGCTCGTAGGTGACCTCGATGTTGCTGTCGGCAAGTCGATCCCGTACGACCTCGTCGAGCAGGCGCGCCACGATCGCCGGGTCCTGTCCGCCGTAGCCCATAATGCGGATCTGGACGGGCTCCGCCTCCTCGGCAGCGCCGCCCTCCATCTCACCGCCTTCCTGCCCGCCGCCGGCAAGGGCCGGACCGGCCGCAACAAGAACCAGTGCAAGGAGCACCACTACTCGTTTAATGGCGTTCATATCGTCCTCCTTTGTGGAAATTATGTAACCGATTCCACAACTGGACCCAGAATGCCACCACTTCGGCGAGTTGTCAACGATTTTCGTCTGAGGCGCGGGCCGTGGTGTTTCGCGCAACAAGGTGCACCGGGATCAGCTCGTGTCGTACCGGCTTGCCGGCCATGGCCTCCTTGACGAGCTCGACGGAGGTCCCGGCCAGCAGGGCGATGTCCTGTCGGACCGTGGTGATGTCCTCCCCGAACTCCGGCAGGTCGTCGAAGCCGATCAGGGATACCTGGGCGGGGACCCGCAGACCCAGGTCTTCCAGCGCCGCCAGAGCTCCGACGGCCATCTCATCCGAGGCCGCGAAGATCGCCGTTGCGGCCCCTCCCTCGCGGTAGTAGCGCATGGTGCGCCGGTATGCGTCGAGGGCGGTGAACCGCCCGTCGAGGACGTGGTCGGCGGGAAGCTCCACGCCCGCCTCCTCGAGGGCGCGCCGGAACCCCGTCAACCGATCCGAGGCGGCCTGCCCGGGTAAGAACCCGCTGAGATGGAGAATGCACCGGTGCCCCAGGCGTACCAGGTGGCGCCCCGCCTGATAGCCTCCATCGACGTCGTCCGGGGCGATCCACCGCACCCCCTCCCGATGCCCGACCAGGACGAAGGGAACCCGCTGTTCCATTAGATAGGGTACCCGGGTGTCGTCGTCGTGAGCGCCGAAGAGCACCATGGCATCGGTGGTGTACCTCGGCAGCCCGTTGGCATCTGTCGGGATCTCTTCGAAGCGGAAGCC
>DAPKRP010001077.1:0-2091 GCA_031800515.1 Polyangiaceae bacterium LLY-WYZ-14_1
CTGTGGGCCCTCGGGGAGGAGCTCGGCCCCGCGATCCTCCTCGACGCCCGACTCCGGGTCGTGGACTGGAACCCGCAAGCCGAGGCGCTCGTGGGCACGCCGATCGCCGAGGGGGTGAGCGCGGCTTCCCTCCTCTGTAGCGACCGGGTGGACCGACCCCTCGCGGAAGCCCTGGCGGCGGGCCAGCCGGTCACCGCCACCATCCCCCGCCCGCTCCCTGGGGCAGCTGGCGAGCGGTGGGTGCGGGTCCGCGCCCGCCCCCTCCGGGAAGACGGCGACGGAATCGGCGGGGCCGACGAAGGCGCCGATGGGGGTCAGGACCCTGCTCGCCCCGGGGGAACGGGCGCCCCGAGGGGCGTTCTCCTCTGCCTGGCCGAGGACCCCCGATTCCCGCCGGCGGGACGGCGGAGCCCCGACGAGGTCACCTCGGACTCGGAGGCCGGAGCCGGCCCGGCGATCGAGCGATGGGGCATGCTCACCCGGGACCCGGCGATGAAGCGGCTCTTCCGGGACATCGCCAAGGTGGCCGCCTCGGACGCGGCGGTCTTGGTGCGGGGAGAGACGGGAAGCGGCAAGGAGCTCGTCGCCCGGGCGGTCCACCAGGCATCGCCCCGCGCGGATGGTCCCTTCCGGGCGATCAACTGCGCCGCCCTCCCGGCGACCCTCCTCGAGAGCGAGCTCTTCGGCCACGTGCGGGGCGCTTACACGGGGGCGGTGAAGGACACCCCGGGTCACTTTCGGTTGGCGCAGGGGGGCACCCTCTTTCTCGACGAGGTCGGCGAGCTGCCCCTCGAGGTCCAGGCGAAGCTGCTCCGGGTGCTCGAGGAGCGGACGGTGATCCCGGTCGGGGGCGCCGAGGCGGTCCCCATCGACGTCCGGATCGTCGCAGCGACCCACCGTGCCCTCCGCCGGGAGGTCAGGGCGGGGCGGTTTCGGGCCGACCTGCTCTACCGGGTGCGGGTGCTGCCGGTCTTCCTTCCCTCCCTTCGGGAACGACCGGACGACATCGTGCTGTTGGCCGAGCGCTTCGTCGCCCGCTGGAACGAAGCCCCGGGACCCCGCGGGCCGATCGAGTCGATCTCCTCAGCCGCCGCCAACGCCCTCGAACGCTACGGATGGCCGGGCAACGTCCGGGAGCTTCAGAACGCGATCGAGTTCGCCCTGGTCATGGGCGAGGGGCCGGTGCTCGAACCCTCCGACCTCCCGCCGGAGATCCGGGACCCGACCGCCGAGGCGGACGATTCGACCGCGCTGCGGGCGCCCGACGCTGCCGCCGGAGACGACGCCGGCGATGCGAGCCACCCGGACGGCACCGGTCCCGAGGCGGTCGCCTCGAAGGCGGGGGCACCCAGCGCGGAACGGGCGGCGGCGCTGCCGCCGGAGGCACGCCGCATCGTCCAGGCGCTGGCCCATGCCGGCGGCCATCACGGGAGAGCGGCGGCCAGCCTCGGCATCAGCCGAACCACCCTCTGGCGCCGGATCCGCCAGCACGGCCTGCGCTGACCCGGGCCTGGAACGATGCTTCGCCCTCACCAGAGGGTCGGTCGACTCTGAGCGACCCTCTCAGATACCGGGGAGGGGCAGCGTCGGGGGCTCGACGACCTCGAGATCCGCCTCCGCGGGAAGGGGGACCTGGGCGAGCTCTCCGGGTCCGGCGAAGGAAGGACCGAGGGCCCCGGACCGCCGCACCAGGATGCCTTCGTCGAGACGACGCAGGGAGACGCCGGCCCGTTCCCCCCGCCACCCGCACCGGGCGCGGAGCAGCAGAGGCGGTGGCGCCGCCTCGTGATGGCAGACCCCGGGGAAGCGTCCCAGGTCGAAGGTACGCCGCCCCTCGTCCTCGACGATACGAACCAGGAGGACCCGGGTGGTCGGCGTCGACGCCGGGTCGTCGTCGATGGCCTCGACGAAACGCAGGCTCACCGCGACCCGCGGCGGCGGCGGCGGGTCCCCGGAGGCCTCCCGGGGACCGGGACTCGGCCGCCCCCCGCACCCGGTCCAGAGCAGCGCCACGGCGGCCCCCGCCGCGATGAAGGTCGCCCGTTCCATGCCCCGGCCTGCTAGCTCAGGCCGTAGGCCTTCATCTTCCGC
>DAPKRP010001078.1:0-4259 GCA_031800515.1 Polyangiaceae bacterium LLY-WYZ-14_1
GGCCTGCTGCTCCGGCGTCAGGGGGTCGGTGGTGATCCCGAGGTGGTTGAACAAGGGGCCGCGGATGAATCCTTCGATGGACACGGTCTGTGCCTTCCGCCCAAAGCGCCCGACGAAGCCCCGGTCGAAGTTCGCCCGGCCGCTGATACCGTCCCCGTCTTCGTCGAAGGGGTCTTGGTTCGCCAGGATCGCTTCTTCCGGCAGTTCGGCGATGAGGCCGGTACCGAAGAAGGGGATCGGGTTGCGGATGGCCAGACGATCCCCGTTTTCATCGGTGGGAAAGCGGGTCGCCGGGTCCAGGCTGTACTGCGCTTGGATGCCGTTGACCCCGGCGGCGACGATGGACCCGCTGGCCCGTTCGTCGAAGGTCAGGAAGAAGTTCCGATAGCGCCCAGCGCTGCCGCCGAAGACCGGCTTTTCGTGGCAGCCCCCGCAGAAGGTCAGGTTGAAGTGGGGTCCCAGCCCGTCCGCCGCCTGGAAGCGGCGCAGGGCGACCGCTTCCCCGCGTTCGAAGGCCGCCCGTTGTTCCGGAGTGGCGGCGGGGATCGGTTCGCCGAGGGGGGCGAAGACGTCTTCCGCGACCCGAGGCCCGTCCCGGTCGTCGCCGCAGGCGGAGAGCACCAGAGCGGCGCTGAGCACGAACGTCCAACGAGGCATGCGTCCGGCCGTCATCGCGCGGATCGTCGACTGGTTGTGTCCCCACGAGCACTGCACGGCGTCACCCTCCTGATGGCAGCCGGCGCTGGGAGATCAGGCCGCCGGGGTCGGACGTAGATTCATTGAATCCCGCCGCCCAGAGCCCGCCGCAGTCGTCGGCGTAGATGGCGTGGTACTTGTTGAACTCCGACGGCGGGACCGGCCGCACGTCGACGCCGAAGTATTCGTTCCGGACCTCGCCCGTCGCGAAGTCGAGCTCGAGCAGGAGCTCGGAGCTGCCCCCGACGTGGAGACGGTCCGGCGAGGAAAAAAAGACCCCGTTCAGCTCGGGGGTTCCGGGGATCGGCTCGATCTCCCGCCAGGTCTGACCGTCGAAGGTCAGGACGAAGCCATTGTTCCGCCCCCCGACGACGGCGACCCGGTCCGGGCCGACGCCCGTCACGGTGACGAAGTCGTTCACGTTGCCCGGATTGAGCGGCGCTGGCAGCTCCGGCGTCACGAAGCCGGTGCCGTCCCAGCGCAGCATCGACCGGTCCGTCCCCACCAGGTAGACGTCGTCGGGACCGCTGCCCCAGACCTTGAACCAGATGCCCCCATCGTCGTCCCGGGGGGCGTCGACGACCCGCCAGCCGCTGCCGTCGTTCCGCAGGACGACTCGGCCGGATGCGTCGCCTCCCACCGCCCAGAGGTCGTCGGCCACCCCAGGGGGTCCCCAGGCGCCCCAGAGGTCGGCGTCGGTCCCGCTTTCTTCCCGGTTCCATCGGGAACCGTCGAAGCGCAGGATCACGCCGTCGTTGCCCACGACCAGGACGTCGTCGTCGTCGACCCGATGCACCCAGGTCAGGAGGGAGACACCATCCGTCGCCTGGTCCCCCCGGAACACCTCGGACCAATCGCCGCCATCCCAGCGGAGGATGACGCCGAAGTCTTCGGGCCCCCGCTCGTCGGCGCCGCCGGCGGCATAGAGGGCGTCGCAGCGGCCGGCGACGCTCATCATCCAGCCGACCTCGGCGGCGTCGAAGGAAGTCCCCCAGTCCGTGCCGGGGTCGCTACCCCCCGCGTCGTCCCCGCAGCCCCCGGATGCCAGGACGGTGGCGACGAGCCCCCCGATCAGAGGTCCGAGCTTCCGGGCAGAGGTACGGAGCCTTGGGCGTCGAAGCAGCAAGAAAGGGTGAAGCACGGTTGCCGACGATAGCGTCCCTGGCCAGGGATTTCACCCCCACCCCGTGGGGGGCTCGTCCCGGACCGGGACCCGGACCAGTCCGTGATCCGGGCATCGCCAGATACGGAAATAGACCGGTCCGGCCAGGTCCGGGAGCCCGGTGAATCGCATCTCCCGTCCGCAGGAGGGACAGGTGGCGAGGGCGGCGGCGGCGGCGGCGTCGGCGTCGGCGTCCGGTCCTTGGTCGGGCGGGCCGCCGCCTCCCGTCGCGCCGGGGATCAGTTCCCTCCGCCGGGGGCGGCCTGCTGCTGCTGCTGGAGCTGACGCTGGATCTTCTGCATCACCTCCGGCGGGATGTCGGGGCTGCCCCCGGCGATGTTGAGGTCGGGCATCCCCCCCGGGGCGGCGGCGGCGGCGTCCGCCGCGCCTTCCGCTTCGTCCTCCTCCGAGTCTTCCGCCTCCTGCAGGTCGGCGACCTCGGGCCGCATCTTTTCCGCGTAGTAGTTGGTCACCTGGTAGATGACGTCGTCTCGGCCGGCGACCTGCAGGTAGCGGGGGCCGTCCTCGGCGTCGACGGGCTTGCCGAGGACCAGCACCAGCGTCTCGAGGGAGGTGCCGGCGGCCGAGGCTTCGTCGCTGCCCTCGCCCTCGCCTTCGCCCTCGCTTTCCCCGTCTTCGCCCTCGCCGCCTTCGTCGTCGCCCGCGTCGGCGTCGGAGACCGGTCGGTAGCGTAGCGTCGCCCGCGCCGCCGGCGCGTCCAGGCCCGCCTCCGCGGGGGTCATCTCCGGATCGGCGAAGTCCGTGGCCCGCATCTGCGCCAGGCTCGACACGATGCCGTTCACCTTCGCCGGGGAGAAGCGCTCGATGGGGTCCTCCCCGTCGGCGAGCTGCCATTCGTCGTCGTCCCCGCGGACGAAGCGTCGGGTGGTCTCCCCGTAGGTCAGCTCGACCTCTTGGACCCGGCTGGTGCGCACGTCGGCGACCTTCCGGTTGCGCCAATCCTTCGGCGCCTTGTCGAAGGCGAAGCGCATCGAGCCCCGGGCCGCGAAGACGACGTTCCCGTCTGCGAGCCGGACCATCGTCTCGCCCCCGCCGTAGGAGCCGATGATCACCGACGCCAGCACCTGGCCGTCCTGCTTCGCGGTGACGTGCACCCCCTGGTCGTCTCCGACCTCGAGGCGTTCGAAGTTCGATGCGTCCCGGGCGGCGACCCGCTTGACCTCGAGGTCGCCGAGCTTGTCGATCGCGGTCTGCACCGTGGTGGGCTCCACCTCGGCTTCGACGGGCTGCACCATGCGCCAGCTGCCGTCGACCTTGGCGAGCTCGATCGTCGCGTCCCCCTCGCCCGGGCGGCGGATCACCAGCTCGTCGATCTCGCTGGCGGTCAGCTTGGGGAAGTCGTCGGTCTCGGGCTCCGGGGCGATGGTTCCCGTGCCGCCCTGCTGCCCGCCGACCACGGCGAGGCCGACCAGGACGACCAGCACGGCGAGGGCGACCCAGAGGCGGTTTTTCTTCCAGGCGTTCATGTGTCCAGTCCCTCTTCCAAGCTCAGATCTTGAGGTTCTGGCGGCGCCGACTGCGGAGCTGCCAGCGGATGACGCCGAAGATGGCGAAGGCGACGGGAATGCCCAGCATGTTCCCCCACTGGTAGAGGTTCTTGCGAGCCTCCCAGGATTCCAGGGCTTCCTTCGCCTCGTCTTCCGCCTGGGTGGCTTCTTCCACCGCGGCCTCGACGCCTTCCTGGTCTCCGGCCTGGGCGGCGGCCGCCGCTTCCTGCTCCGCCTCTCGCTGCGCCTGCTGGGCGGCGCGGACGTCCGACGGCACCTCGATGGGCGGGTCTTCCACGTTCTTCGCCCGGATGGCGATGAGGTCCGAGTCCTGAGCCAGCCAGTCGATGGCGTTCAGAGCGAAGGCGGTGCTGCTCGTCACCGGTCGCTCCCCGGTTCGGGGGTTGGCCTGGGGAAGCGCTTCGTCCCGGACGAAGAACGCGCCGCCCATGGCCAGCACCCGGACTTCCTTGGTCGAGCGGGCCGGACCACCGGCGTCCCCGGCGCCTTCCGTGCTCATCCCGGCGCCGCCGGCGAAGGCGGAGGGAAGCACCCCCTCGGCGGCGACCACCAGGGGAAAGGGACCGTCCTTGCGGCCGCGCCACTGGCGGGGGTCTCGGGGGGAGAGGTCGATGGAATCTCCATCCAGGATCCAGGAGGTCTCCGTCGATTCCGCGAGGACCTTCACCTCGGCATCCTCGGCGGCGTCGAGGGCGTCGGTGACCTCGAGGGGCGCGGTGAAGGGCAGCACGATCGCGTCGAGCCGGAAGAGCACGGGGTGCTCCGTCTGGGCTTCGTCGATGGCGACCTGGGGCAGGGGGGGGTGCACCACCGGGAGGGCGAAGCCCATGTTGGTCTGGAGGGGAGCCCGGGCCGCCTGGGCGTCGGCGACG
>DAPKRP010001079.1:0-4533 GCA_031800515.1 Polyangiaceae bacterium LLY-WYZ-14_1
CCCCGGGGACGGCGAAGGCGGGACCCCACCCTCCGCCGAGGGGCGGGAAGCGGAAGCGCCCTTCGACCTCCTCGAACGGGTTCGGGGGGACGAGCTCGACCCGTTTCATCAGGCGCTGGCCCGGACGGCGGCCCGGCGGGACGGCGCCGTCACCCGGGTGGTCCATCTCGGGGACTCGAGCATCGGCCTCGACCAGCTGACCCACGGGATCCGGTGGCGCTTCCAGCAGCGCTTCGGGGACGCGGGTCCTGGTTTCGTCCTGCTCCAGCCCCACTCGGCGAGCTACCGCCACCGCCTCGCCCATCCCCTGGTCCGGCAGGAGTGGGACTTCTGCTTTCTGATCTTCCGCTGCCGGAAGGACGGCCACTACGGGCTCGGCGGGGTGACCTTCCGCTCCGGCGGGGGCGCCGCCTCGGTCTACAAGGTCCCCCGGCCGAAGGGCGGCCCCCCGGCGTCGCCCCCGCCGGCCACGCGCTTCGAGCTCTGGTACGCCCACCAGCCCCGGGGCGGCCAGCTCGATGTGCTCGTCGGCTCCGACCGTCGTTCCCTCGACACCTCGGGCCCCCGCCTCGAGGACGCCCGCTACGTGCGGCGGCTGCCCCGGGAGGCGCGCTGGGTGAAGGTGCGGGCCCGGGGTGGCGGGCCGGTCCGGGCCTACGGCATCGTCCTCGAGCACGACGCTCCCGGGGTGGTCTGGGATGGCCTGTCGATGATCGGTGCCTTCACCCATCGCCTGCTCGCCCAGGACGCGGCGCACCTGGCCGGCCAGATCCGCTGGCGGGACCCGGACCTGGTCGTCCTCTCCTACGGCGGCAACGACCTGCGTCGCTACGTCGGGGGCCGCGTGGACGAAGACGAGCTCGCCGGGGAGACGGAGCAGGTGATCCGCCACGTGCGCCGGGGCAGGCCGGGCGTGGCCTGCATGGTGGTCGGGATCAACGACCATCGAAAGAGCGGCGCCCTGGCGGTCGGCCCGGACGAGGTCGAAGCGGTGATCCGGGCCCAGCGCCGGGCCGCCCGGGCCGAGGGTTGCGCCTTCTTCGATACCTACCGCGCGATGGGGGGCCGGGGAGCCTTCGAGCGCTGGGCGGCCCATCGGCCGCCCCTGGTGGCCAACGACAAGAAGCATCTCACGAGCGCCGGCCGAAACATCCTCGCCCGCCGCATCTACGACGCGCTGCTACGGGACCACCGGCGCTACCGCCTCCGGCGCTTCTGATCGGCGCGAGGCGGGGACGCTCGCCGTCGCCAGAGGCTCAGCCCGACGGTTGCGGTCGCCGGGTGTCAGAGCAGCCGGACCTCCTGAACCCGGATGCGGTCCTCTCCCCCGGCGCGCTCGAGGGTGCCCCGAACCTCGACGGGGACCGCCAGGTAGGGCAGGAGCGCCTCGTTGGCGCGGCCGCCCTCCTCGTCGACCAAGAGGAAGTAGCCCCGGCCGAAGCGGGGGTGACGGGTGACGAGGACCGGCGGCACGCCCCCTCGCACGCAGTACTGGGCGCAGGACCGGTGGGTGCGGCCCTCCCCCGGGCGCATGGATCCGAAGAAGCACTTGGAGTCGACGATCTCCCCCTTCAGGCGGACCTCTTCGACGGGTGTGTAGGGGAGAGGCGCCAACCGGTCGACGAGGGGCGGCTGCCCGGCCGGGGATGGGGCTTCCGCCGGCGTCAGCCGTCCGGCGAGGGCGACGACCCCGGCGCGACCGTCATCTCGGGAGTAGAGCCGGCCTCGGACCTGGACGAGGGTCCCCGCGAGCTCCGCCGCGGAGGGGGGGAGCCCGCTCTTTCCGCCCTGCACGACCAGGGTCTGTCGCACCGGGCCGGTCGGGTCGTCCGGGTCGAGGAAGCGCAGGATGCCGTAGGGGCGCTCGTCGTAGCGGGCGACCAGGTCGACCCGCTGGGAACGGTCGATCCCGGCCTCGGGGCGCCGTTGGGCCCGGGCGGCCGCCCAGGCGAGGCCCACCACCCCGACGATGACGACGACGATCCCCAGGGCGAGGAGCCGTCGGAGGCGCGGCGGTGTGGGCAGGTAGCCGACGAAGAACTCGTCGTCCCTCGAGCCGGGCGCCTCCGCCCGCGGTGCGGGGTTCCCCTCGGTCACGTTCCCCTCGGTCACCGGACGACGCCTCCCTCTCCGGGGTTCCCCCCGTCGGCCCCTCCCCGGCTGGCGGTGCCGTCGACGAGCGGCAGGACGCTTCCCGCCGACCCCCCGGGGGCGGCGGGTACCGGCCGGGTGGAGGGGTCGAGCACCGCCGGCGGCGTCGCCGTCCCTGGCGGCAGCGGTCGCGGGTCGACGAGCAGGCGGCGTCCCCCCCGGTCCAGCCGAACCCGGTAGGTGGGCAGCTTCTCGGTGAAGGGCGGCGGGGACTGACCATCTTCGGGCCGGTAGGTCCAGTGGTGCCAGGGGCAGGTCGACGAAGAAGAACAGCACGCCGAAGTGGCGACGGTTGTACAGGACGGGCAGCCAGCGCCGGTCCAGGCGAGCCAGGGGTCCGATCGCCAGGATGAAGGTGATCATCAGGAAGGCGCAGGTACCCCAGGTCCGCATCTTCAGGATCTGCGGGGACCCCCCCCAGCCTTTGGCGAAGACGGGGAACAGCCCGATCCAGAGCCCGACGCAGGCCAGGAGGACCAGGTCGTAGACGATCTTCGGGCGGGTCCACTGGACGCTGACGAAACGATTGCTCATCGACCGCCGTCTCCGGTCCCCGTCGCGTTCGCCGTGGCTGCCGCCGCGCTGCCCGGCGGCGGGGCCTGAGCGGGCATGCCCCTGGTCGCGATGGCGTAGATCACGGCGGCGATCAGCACCGGCCCCAGCACCGCCCAGACCCGAAGATGAACGAGCCGTTGTCCCCGGGTCACTTCGCCTCCGGGCCCGTGGCGGACCGCTCCGGTGCCGACTCCCGCCAGGCGACGATCCATCGCCAGAGCACCACCGGCCAGAGGACGACGCTCCCCGGGATCATGAGGAGTCGGAACGGGATGGATGCGCCCTGGGCGCCCTCCGCCACCCGACCGATGCCGATGGTCACGAAGGGCAGGGCGACCGCCAGACCCACGGCCACCCAGACGCGGCCGACGTCGATCACCATGCGCGCGGTTTCCATCCGTGTCCCTCCAGATGCTCGACGGCGCCGGAGGTTACGGAGACGACAGTCGGCGGGAAAGCCCCATTCCCAGCACGACCCCGACCAACATCAGGACGGCCAGCCCGAAATGGCCCAGGAGCAGATGCCACGGGTCCGTGATCGGACAGACCCCGTGAAGGGTCAGGTTTCCGAGCACCGCGGCGAGGGCCCCGGCGCCGAGCAAGGTCTCGAGGGGGCCTCGGTCGATCATCCGGGCCAGGGCGAAGCCCGGCAGGGCGAAGAGGGCGCCGTGGAAGATGCAGTGTGCCGCCAGGAAACCGTGGGGGGCGTCGGCGCCGAGCTCGATCACGGGATTGACCCGATAGGGCTCCGGGAGCACGACCTGCAGCAGAGCCAGGGCCAGCACCGCCACCGGCAGTCCGTAGCGGATCGCCGGTCCCGGAACCGGCGCGTGAAAGGGCCGAAGGGCCACCGCTGCCGACCAGGTCATCAGCGCGATGAACGTCGCCGCGAGGGAGAGCCAGCGACCGAGGGGGAGGAGCGCTAGGTCGGCCCGGGGGGAGAAGTACAGGCAGCCCGCGAAAACCAGAAGGCCGACCGCGCTCAGCATCCCGACCCGAGTCCCGGTGCTGCGGGTGCGGAGATACCCGGCGATGCCGGCGTCGACGACTTGGATGCGGGCCTGGATCGCGGAGAAGACGTCCGCCAGCGTCTCCGGGTCGACGGAAGGTGGCTCCGGGTCCCGGGGCGGCGGTTCGCCGTCGTCGGGGCGGTGCCGGTCGTCTTCGTCGTCGTTGTCGCTACTTCCGGTGCGGCACGGACCTTCCGGCGGGTCAGTCATCCCGGTCCTCGGGGAGCGTTCCCAGGGCATGCCGGAGCCGGGTGTAGGCGCGGTGCGCGCGGACCTTCACGGCGCCCTCCGTCGAGCCGACCATGCGCGCGACCTCGGCGAACGGCCGCTCCTGAAACCAGTGGAGCTCGACCACTTCTCGTTGGCTCGCGGGCAGGTGGGACATGGCCTCCCGGAGAAGCCGTGCGCGCTCTTCCCGGAGCAGAGGCTCCGAGGTATCCGCCGTGGACACGGGCGCCGGCGCGCGCTCGTCATCGACTTCCTTCCGCCGCTTTCGGCGCCGCCACACTTGCCGGATGACGTTCATGCCGATCGTGAACAGCCAGGGCCGGAAGGGGCGCCCCTGCTGAAAGTCGAAGCGCGCCGCGTGCACCTGGACGAAGGTCTGCTGGACGACGTCCCGGGCCTCGTCTTCGTTCCGAAGGTGCCGGGAGGCCATCCGGTGGAGGACCGGGGCGTAGCGATCGAACAGCGTCCGGAAGGCCGCCTGGTCTCCCGAGACGTAGCGGGCGACCAGGTCTTCGTCGCTCTCCGCGTCCGGGGTGGGGCAGGGAGCCGGGCCGGTCCGGCGGGCCGCCGTCGGGTCCGCCCCGTCCCC
>DAPKRP010001080.1:0-3011 GCA_031800515.1 Polyangiaceae bacterium LLY-WYZ-14_1
GCGCCCTCTGAGGGCGGGAAGCGGCCGGCAGGAAGAGGACACCGGGGAGGGCGCCGATGAGGGCCAGCACGCCATAGACGGCGGAGGTCGCGACCCCCGCTTCCGGGGCGGCGCCGAGCTGGCCGAAGACCCAGGCGGCCACCGCCTCCCGCACCCCCCAGCCCGCCACGCTCACCGGGAGCACCATGCTGAAGAGGACCAGCGGGGCGACGGCGAGGGTGCCCATCGGGGGAAGGGGGCTCCCCGTCGCCTCCGCCGCCAGGCCGAACATCGCGACGAGGGTGCCCGCCAGCAGGAGGGAGAGGCCCAGCTGGATCGCGGGGGCGGCCCCGGAGAGGAAGATGGCCCGGAGCTCTTGGGGAAGGCCCGCCGGGGAGGGGACCGGCTTCGGCGCGCCCGTCGTGGGGGCCGATGGTGCGCCGCCCGGCAGCCGCCAGGCCGCCCCCGCCGCGGCGACGGAGGCGACGAGCAAGGCGCCGAAAGCGACGCCGCGGGGGGAGATGCGGACGGCGGGGGCGGCCTCGTCCGCGAACAGGGTCGCGGCGCCGGCGAGGGCCAGGAGCCCCATGGCGAGCTGCCCCGAGGTGCGCTCGTAGAGCACGGCCCGCGCCGCGCGGGCCGCCGGCCCCCAGTCCCCATCCCCTCCGGCTCGTGCGCCGTGGCGGATGGCGCGCCCGACGTCCCCGACCACGCCGCCGGGGAGCACCTGGTTCAGGAAGGTGGCCAGCCAGTATTCCCGGACCGCGGCGGGCAAGGGAAGGGAGAGGCCGAGGCGCTCCGCGGTGAACCGCCAGCGCGTCGCCGACAGCACCACCTGAACCGCTCCGGCCCAGAGCCCCCAGACGACGAGCTCCGGGGGGAGTCCCCGGAGCCGGGCGGCGAGGGCGCCGAGGTCGACGAGCAGCGCGGCCAGGAGAAAGCCCAGGGCGGTCCCCAGCACCCGGACCCATCGCCGGGCGGGCTGGCCGGCCGCGCCCCGGAAGAGGCTCACGGAGAGCGCCAGGCCAGCAGATCTCGGTGGCCCAGGGTGAGGGTGAGGCGGCCGGCATCGAGCTCGCCGCGGCGCCGGGCCAGCCAGGGCCGGGCGGAGGGGCCGGCGGGCTCGGCCAGGCCGACGAGGAGGGCGTCGAGGAGGGCCCGATCCGACGGTCGGTCCGCCCGAAGCCGCCAGGGGGTGTCCGCCTCCTCGACCCGATAGCCCCGGTCCGTGAGCGCCCGGGTCAGGAAGCGCGGGGCGGTCGGCCCGAGGGCGGGGCCAGGCCCCAGACCCTTCGGCCGTTCCTGGTCGGCGGCGAAGGCCGCGCGAACCACCTCGTCCAGCGGGTGCCCGGGGGTGAGCTCCAGCGAGCCGTCCACCTCGAGGGCGAGAAGCCAGACCCGGGGGCGGAGGGCGTCGAGGATCCCCTCGGCGAAGACGGCGCCGCCGAGGTCGAACAAGGCGGAGGCGGTCGCCAGGTGGGGGGGCCCGGAGGTGTCCTGGGCCAGCGCCCGGAGAGGGTCCCGGAGGTCACCGTCCCGCACCTCCGCCCGGCCTCGAAGGGCTTCCGGCAGCTGCACGGCGGCGCGAAGGGCGGGGTCCGGCTCGAGGAGCCGGAAACGCGTATCCGCCGGTAGATGGGCCCCGAGGTAGCGAACGTTCGCCCCGGTGCCGCTCCCGAGGTCCCAGACCTCGAGGGGGCCATCGCCGGGGGCGAGCCCCTGGGCCAATCGTCGGGCGAGGCCGCCGGCGTCCCGGGCGCGCCGGTCCGCCGGCTCCCGGAGCGCCAGCCAGTCGCCCGCGAAGCGCAGGGGGTCGCTCGTGTCGGATTCGGTCATCCGTCGATGCCCGCGACGATAGCGCCGCTTTCCCGGTCCGACGCCTGCCGGGCCGCGGTCGGTGCCGACGGGAGCTCGTCCGGAAGGGGACTAAGAGCCTTCGCTGACCAGATGAATGCGGGGCAGCTCGCCGGGCGTGATGGACCGTAGCAACAGCAGCTCGGGATCTCCATCGAGGGTCACCGGGCCGGCGCAGTCGCTCGCGTCCCCGCGGTAGACGTCCCCCATGTAGGGGCCGACGGTGCGAAAGACGGACCCGCTGAACACGCCGGCGATGCCCAGGCAGCGAGCCCCGGTCCCCTGGTTGTCGAAGTAGAAGTCCGCCGATGCGTCCCCGTCCCCCAAGACGTGGAGCCGGTCTTCGGTGCAGCTCGGATCCCCCCAGACGTTGTCGCTCAGGTTGCGGCCCGGGACGCACCAGCCCTCCTCGTCCTCGCCGGCCTCGGGGACGACGACCAGGCATGCCTCGCCGAGGGCGCGGAGGTCGATGCGCAGCAGGGGACCCGCCGCCTCGGTTCCGGCGGCCAGCAGCTCCAGGACGGGCTCGCCCGCGTCGGACACGGGGACCGTCGACTCGACGAGGGTCGGAAACGCGCTCAGGGGGACGTCCTCGGCCAGGCGAAGCCAGCGGGCGCCGGTATCCTCCGCCGGCCCGCAGTTCCCCTCGGACTCCGTGTAGGTCGGTCCAGCGTAACCCCCGGAGACCCGGCGATAGCGGCGCCCGACGTTCTCGTCGTCGTCGAAGACCGTCTCGGCGATGAAGCCGGGAAGACCGCAGGGCGGATCCGAAAAATCGCTCTGGCCGAGGGGCTCGGTGCACTCCGCGTCGGCAAAGCGGGCCGAGGGGAACCCGGTCCTCTCCGGGAGGCAACGGAGGACGCCATCCGACGTCCGGCCGGGCTGGCAGGGACCGACGCCGTCGACGAACAAGCCGACGGTGGCGAAGGATCCGTCGTCGCCCCGAATCACCCGGACGTCGACGGGCCCCGGCTGGTCGACGACCTCGAAGGATCCGCCGACCAGCTCCTGCGGGGGAAGCACCCCGTCGTCTCGGAAGGAGCGACCCCCCGGCGTATCCAGCCCGCCTTCGATGCATTCCCCCCCGTCGGTGAACCAGGCCGTGTCTGGGGTCGTGAACGGCTCGAGGCGACGCACCTGGAAGCGTCGGTCGGTGAAGCTGCAATCGGAACCCGGCT
>DAPKRP010001081.1:0-4505 GCA_031800515.1 Polyangiaceae bacterium LLY-WYZ-14_1
CCCGCCAGCGCCTCCGGAAGGCGGTCCGGCAGGGGGTAGTAGCCGACCTCTTCGATGATCTTCTGCCCCCGCGCGGAGCGGACGAAGTCCAGGAAATCCTCCTGAAGCGCGGTGGGGGTGCCGGCGGAATAGACGTAGAGCAGGCGGGCCAGGGGGTAGAGGCCGTGCACCGCGTTCTCCATCGTCGGGGCGATGGGCACCCCGTCCTCCGCGGAGGCGACGTCGACCCCGTGGACGGTCCCGTGGGCTTCCTCGACGTAGGCGATCCCGCCGTAGCCGATGCCCCCCTTCTGGTCCTTGACCGCCTCGATGATCTTCGCCGTCTCCGGGATGACCTCCGCCTGGTCCGTGTAGGCGGCGCCGTCGAGGACGTGGTCCTGGAAGTAGGCGTAGGTGCCCGAGGCTTCGTCCCGGTTGTAGACGGTGATGGCCAGGTCCGGCCCGCCGACCTCCCGCCAGTTGGTCAGCTCGCCGACGTAGATCCGCCGCAGCTGGTCGATGGTCAGGGACTGGACCGGGTTGTCTCGGTTCACGAAGACCGCCAGGGCGTCGAGGGCGACGGGGAACTCCCGGGCGGTCTTGCTTCGGCCCTGCATCAGCAGGAACTTCTCCCGCTCCCGCATGGGCCGGCTGGCGTTCGCCAGGTCCGCGTCGCCGTTGAGGAGGGCGGCGATGCCCCGTCCGCTGCCCCCGCCTTCGACCCGGACGTCGACCTCCGGATGGGCCGACTCGTAGGCGGTCGCCCACTCCCGGGAGAGGTAGAGCATCGTGTCCGAGCCCTCGACCCGGAGCACCTGGCCGCTGGCCTCCGCCTTGTCGGCCCGGTCGGATTCCCCCCCGCCGCAGGCGGCGAGGGCCACCCCGCAGATCAAGGCGGTCCAGGGGGTGGGGGCGCCGCGAAGGGCCCCCGGACGGTAGGCGAGCGCACCGGGCGTCATGGGCCGGGACCATCCGCCCGCCAGGTAACAGGATCGAGACGCTCAGGCGACAACGCCGCGCCAGGAGGAACAGATCGGCAGATCGTTCCAGCCGGGGTGGCCCCCCGCGGGGAGGGGTCATTCGACGAAGTGGTCGAAGCCCGGAGCGTCCGCTGGGGGCGAGATGCGGCGGCCGGCCCGGTCTCGGAGCTCGATCCCCGCCTCCGCCCGGAGCAGCCCGACCTCGGCGAAGCCCGCCGCGGACAGGTCTGCCCCCGGCGGGGCGCCGACCAGGAGCGCGTAGGATTCGCCGCCGGTCAGGACGGGGACGAGGGGATCGAGCCCCAGGGCCGCGCAGACGGCCTCGTGTCCGGGATCCCGGGGGAGGGCGTCGACCATGAGCACGGCCCCGACCCCGGAGGCCGCCGTCAGGTGTCCCAGGTCCTGGAGCAGCCCGTCGGACAGGTCGATGCCGCTCGTCCCGCGCCCCCGGGCGGCCCGGCTCGCCGCCAGGGTCGGCTCGGGGCGGCGCCAGGCGGCGATGAAGGCCTCCCGATCTCCTCGCCCCGCCGAGCCGGCGGGGGCGGTCGGGTCGGGAGAGGATTCCTCGTCCTCGTCGGTCCGGAGGAGGACGGCCAGGCCGACGGCGGCGCTCCCGGGAACGCCGGCGAGCCAGAGCCGGTCCCCCGCGCGGCCCGCATCCCGTCGGAGGGTCGTCCCCGGCAGCTCCCCGAGGGCGGTGATCGTGAGGGAGACCTCCGACCCCCGGGAGAGATTGCCCCCGACCAGGGGCGCGCCGACCTCCCGTCCGAGGTCCGCCACGCCGGCGACGAGGTCGACGATGGTCTCGTCGTCGAGGCTCGGGGGGCCGGCGAGGGCGAGGAGCAGCGCCCGGGGCTCGGCCCCCATCGCCCAGAGGTCGCTCGCCGCGGCGACCGCCGCCCGTCGGCCGAGGGCGCGAGGCGGGGCCCAGGGGAGGCGGAAGTGGACACCTTCGATCGCCGTGTCGACGGTGGCGCAGAGGGGGGCGGACCCGCTCCCCGGCAGCACCGCCGCATCGTCCCCGATGTCGACGAGGACGCCCGGGCGGGGCCCGCCCCCGGGGACGAGCAACTCCCGTAGCCGGGCGATCCGGTCGTGCTCCCGGGAGCCCCCCCCGCCGGTCTCGGCGGCGCGCTCCCGGTACGGAGGGAACGGGCCCCCGGGGCTCCGACCCGAACCCGCCTGCCCCCGGTCGCCGCGGCCCTGGCTCACGCCGCGGCTTCTTCGCTGAGCTCGGCGAAGGTCACGGTGAAGGAGGTCCCCCGGCCGACCTCGCTCTCCACCCGCACGGACCCGCCATGGGCCTCGACGAGGCGCTTGACGATGGACAACCCGAGCCCTGCGCCTCCATGGGTTCGGGTGGAGCTGCCGTCCACCTGGTAGAAGGCGTCGAAGATCTTCTCGAGCTCGGAGGCCGGGATCCCCATCCCGGAATCCTGCACCACCACCTCGAAGCCGCGCCGGGCCGCGGACATCAGCACCAGGCCCCGGGCGCCCTCGGAGCCCGGCGCCTCCACGTCGACCCCCCGCACCGCGATCCTTACCCGCCCCTCCCTCGGGGTGAACTTGATCGCGTTGTCCCCGAGGTTGGTGATCACCTGCTTCACCCGGACCGGGTCCCCTTCGAGCGGCTCGAGGTCCGGGTCGATGTCGAGCTCGATGGTGACCGCCTTCTTGTGGGCGATGGAGCCGAGGGTGTCGGCGACCTCCTGGACCACGACCCGGGGGTCGAGGCGGCTCGGCTTGAGGCTCAGGGTGCCTTGTTCGAGCCGGGACAGGTCGAGGAGGCTGGTGATCAGGGTCAGCAGCTGGTCCCCTTTGCTGCGGATCGTCTCGACGAAGTCCATCTGCTCGGCGTTCATCTCGCCGGCGATCCCTCCGGTCAGCATCTCCGAGTAGCCGATGATCGAGGTCAGGGGCGTGCGGAGCTCGTGGCTGACCGTGGCGAGGAAGTTCGACTTCAGCCGGTCGAGCTCCTTGAGCTCGTCGTAGGCCCGTTGAAGCTGGGTCGTCTTCTCGGCGAGCTCCCGGAAGCTCTCCCGGACGCTCGCCACGTGCATCTCGCTGGTCAGGTGGGCCTGGTGGCTCGAGAAGAGGATGAGGTCGATCACCCGGCGCAGATGGTCTCCGATGCGATCCGCGGTCTCCTGCTTGACCCGGGGCATCTCCGCCAGTGCGCCCCGGGCCCGTTCCGCGTCGAGCTCCGGGTCCACCACCAGCAGGGACTGGGGGACCTCCCGCACCTCCGCCGGCAGATACGGCCCGAGGATGAATCGACCGACCCGGCGCCCCTGGTAGTCGATGGGGACCACCCGGTAGACGGCCCCCGTGAAGCAGGGGTGGATCATGGTGCGGTCGTCGGGCTCCACCTGCTTGACGTCGCTGACCGTCGAGGCGCAGGCGAGGCGGCCCTGGCCCAGGGTGTTGACGTAGCGGCAGATGGTTCGCTCCTGGTGGACGTCCGCGAGGAGCGCCCCGTCCTTCGAGAAGACGCGGACCGAGATGCCGAACAGCTCGAAGAAGGAACGGCAGACGTCCCCGAGGGCCTCCCGGTCGACCACCTCTTCGAGGCGTGCCACGTCGGCCATGGCGTCCGGGGGGCGTGCCGGGAGGCTGATCGCCTGCCGGTAGCGGTCGGCGGTCACCGCCCGGCGCCTCCCGCCACGGCCCCATCGGGTACCAGGTGGGCGCGGAGCTGGTCGGCGATCCGTTCCGGGTCGAGGCCGAACTTGTCCTGGAGCTGGTGCTGCTTTTCGAGGTGCTTCCAGGTGACGTCGGTCAGGCCGAGGAACGTCTCGAGAACCCCCGTGCCCCGGATGGCCACCGCCTTGAACACCGGCTCGGTGCCCCGGGCGGCGAGGGCGTCGATCTCCCGGTCCGAACGGATGTCCGGAAGGTCCCGCTTGTTGAACTGGATCACCAGGGGGAAGGTGTCCGGGTCGAGGCCGTTCTCGAGCAGATTCTCTTGCATGTTCAAGAACGAGGCCTGGTTCGCCTTGGTCTCCGCCTTCTGGGAGTCGGCGATGAAGGCGACGCCGTCCGCCCCCTGGAGCACCAGCCGCCGGGTCGCGTTGTGCATGACCTGGCCCGGGACCGTGAAGAGCTTGATGCGGACCCGGAGGTCCGCCCCGGTGTCGAAGGTCAAGGGGAGCAGGTCGAAGAAGAGCGTCCGGTCGTCCCGGGTCTCGAGCGTCATGAGCCGGCCGCTCGATTCCGGGGCGACCAGCCGATGGACCGCCTGGAGGTTGGTCGTCTTGCCGCTCAGCGCCGGGCCGTAATAGACCAGCTTGACCGTGAGCTCTCGTGCTTTGAAGTCGAGTTGCACCGCTCTCGTCCGCTGAACGGCTGCCCCCGGAGGATCGTGAACGGTGGCGCGCCGGCCGCCCCCGCGTCGGATCAGGCCGACCAGGCGAGCATGGCCACGATGACCAAGGCGGTCGCCACGAGCAACGCGGCGAGGAACAAGCCCCGCCGCTGGCCGGCCAGGTCCCGGGGCGGGGTGCGAAGATGTTCCAGGGTGCTGGTCGCGAGGGCGAGGAGGGCGTC
>DAPKRP010001082.1:0-2171 GCA_031800515.1 Polyangiaceae bacterium LLY-WYZ-14_1
GGGGAGGGGGCGGCGCCGACGGAGCTCGCCTTCCGAGGGGAGGTTCAGGGCAGCGGTGGGGGCGCCCTGGAGCTCGCCGCGACGCGCTGGCCGGCCCCGGCGCGCTTCAGCGAGGCCAACGGGCTCATCGTCACCTACGGCTACGCCGGGGAGGTGCTCCTCTTCACCGAGGCGACCCTGACCGGGGATCCGGACGACCTGGGGCAGGCCGTCGACGTCGGCGCCCGGGTCGACCTCCTCGCCTGTGAGACGGAGTGCATTCCGGCGAGCTTCGACCTGTCCGGGGCGCTTCCCGTCGCGGCGTCGGAGGGCGCGGAAGCGGCCCCGCCGGCCCCTCCCGGGGGGGCCTACTTCGACCACTTCGCCGGCCTCGTCCCGGACCCGCCGGCGGCCCTCGGGGCGACCGTCGCGGTGCACCTCGATCGCTCCGCGGTGCGGCCCGGGGACGACTTCCGGGTCGTGCTCGAGGTGCTCCGCTGCGCCGGGCCCCCGGGACCCGGGGAGATCTGTCCATCCCTGGCCCCACCGGCCGCCGGACTGCCCCTCGCCTTCATCCCCGATCGGGTCCAGGGCGTCTCCCTCGAGCCCGTCGCCATACGCCCCCACCCCACCGCCCGCGCCGGGGTGCTCGTCGAGCTCGCCGGGCACGCGGGGCCGGACGACCCCCGGGGGGATCAGGTGCTCGCCGGGGTGCTCCGCCTCGACGGCGACCAGCCGGTGACCCTCGCCGTCGAAGGCCGCCTCCCCCGGGCGCCCGCCGGGGCACCGGTCAGCTTGGCGGCGGCGGGCCCCCTCTTCGCCGACGATCTCCCCGCCCTGGCGGAGGCCCCGGCGGCCCCGAGCCCAGCCGACGAGGGGGTCGCCGCCGACGACGCCCCCCCGGCCGCCGGGGCGCCGGGCGGGCTCGTCTGGGTGCTGCTCTTCGCCTTCCTCGGGGGGCTCGTGCTGAACCTCATGCCCTGCGTGCTGCCGGTGCTGGCGATCAAAGCCTTCTCCTTCACCCGGCTGGCCCACGAGGGACGGGGGCGGGTGCTGGCCCACGCGGCGGCCTACACCGGGGGGATCGTCGCCTCCCTCTGGCTCCTGGCCACCGCCGTCGTCGCCCTCCGGACGACGGGCACCGAGCTCGGATGGGGCTTCCAGCTGCAGGAGCCGGTCTTCGTCGCGGCGGTGGCCGCGGTGCTCGTCGTCTTCGCCCTGAACCTCTTCGGGGTCTTCGAGGTGACCGTCGGAGACGCGGGCGGCCTCGCGGGCCGGGTGGACCAGAGCCGGGGTCTCCTGCGAAGCGCCGGGGAAGGCGTGCTCGCCGTCGTCCTCGCCACCCCCTGTTCGGCGCCTTTTCTCGGCACCGCCGTCGGCTTCGCCTTCGCGAGCGGAGCCGGCGTGACCTACGCCGTGTTCACCCTGCTGGGGCTGGGGCTCGCGGCGCCCTTCGTCGTGCTGGTGCTGGTGCCGGGGGCGCGCCGGATCGTCCCCCGCCCGGGTCCCTGGATGGACGGGGTGCGTCGCGGCCTCGGCTTCGCCCTGCTGGCCACCGTCGTCTGGCTGGCCTGGGTGCTCGGCCGGGTGACCGGCACCGACGGGGTGGCGGCGCTGCTGGCGCTCTTGCTGGCGGTGGCCTTCGGCACCTGGCTGGTCGTCGGAGCCCGAGGGGGCTCCGGGGGTCGTCTCCGCGGGGTCCGCTGGGCCATCGGCCTCGGGACGGTCGTCGTCGCCGGATTCGCCACCCTGCCCCTGCTCGTCGGTCGGGGCGATGCGGTCGCCGACGCCGCCGACGGGTCCCCGGCCGGCGGCAGCCGCGACGGCGCCGGGCTGGTCTGGCAGCCCTTCGACGCGGCCTCCGTCGACGACGCGGTCTCCGCCGGGCGGCTCGTCTTCGTCGACTTCACCGCCGACTGGTGCATCACCTGCAAGGTCAACGAACAGCTCGTGCTGGCCGACGAGCAGGTCGTCGACGCCCTCGGCGAGCCCGAGGTGATGCTCTTCAAGGCGGACTGGACCCAACGGGACGAGGCGATCCGGGCCGAGCTCGCCCGCCACGGCAAGGCCGGCGTACCGCTCTACCTGGTCTATGCGCCGGGCCGGCCGAACGCCCCGGAGGTGCTGCCGGAGGTGCTGACCGTCGACCGGGTGCTCCAGGCGTTGGCGCGGGCCCGCCGGGCCGCCCGGGC
>DAPKRP010001083.1:0-8576 GCA_031800515.1 Polyangiaceae bacterium LLY-WYZ-14_1
CCAGGATCACCGCCCCGGTCACCAGGATGTTCACCAGGGAGAGGGGAAGCAGGTACTTCCAGCAGAGATTCATCGTCTGGTCGTACCGGAATCGGGGGAGGCTCCATCGGATCTGCAGCTGCAGGAAGATCAGCAGCAGCACCTTCAGCAGAAAGGCCAGCACCTGGATGGTCAACACCCCCCAGTGGGGAATGGGAAACAGATAGCCGAAGGCTTCGAAGCCGCTCGACGTCAGGAAGGGGAGGCTGAAGCCCCCGAAGAAGATCGCGCTCATCACCGCCGACAACACGATGATCTCGATGAACTCGGCCATGAAGAACATCCCGAACTTCATGCCCGAGTATTCCGTGAAGTACCCAGCGACGAGCTCGCTCTCGGCTTCCGGCAGATCGAAAGGGATGCGCTTCGTCTCGGCGATGGAGGCCGCGAAGAAGAAGATGAACGCGAAGGGTTGAACCAGGACGCCCCAATAGTGCTCCCGCTGCCAGGCCACCATGTCTTCGAGAAGCACCGTCTCGTAGATCATGAAGCAGCCGACCAAGGTAAGGCCGAGGGTGACCTCGTAGGAGACCATCTGGCCCGCGGCCCGCATCCCGCCGAGCAGGGAGTACTTGTTGTCGCTGGCGTATCCGGCGACGGCGGCGCCGATGATCCCGGTGCCGGCGACGGCGAAGATGAACAGGACGCCGACGTTCAGGGACGCGATCTGCATCGGGATGATGGGACCGTCGACCAGGCTTGCCGCGCAGGGGGCGCCGACGGCGCCGGTGTCGACGATGCATCGGCGACCGGACCCGAGGTCCCGGATCACCTCCCCCGCCGCCTCCAGATAGAGAGGCTCGGCGAAGGGGACGACGGCAAAGGTGAGGATGACCGGCATCACCGCGATGATCGGGGCGACGGAATGGAGGAACTTGTCCGCCTTCGGCGGCACGAAGTCCTCTTTCCAGATCATCTTCACCGCATCCGCCAACGGATGGAGCAACCCGGCGAGGGCGACCTTGCGGCGGGGGAAGGGCCAGGGGAGCCAGGAAGGGATGGTGAATCCCGCCCGATTCGGCCCGATGCGGTCCTGCATCATGGCGCTCTGGCGGCGCTCCGCCCAGAGCAAGACCGGGGCGACCCCCAGGATGATCGCGACGGCGAAGAGGATCTTCGCCAGGGTCGACACGGTCAGGACGGTCCAATCCATCAGGCGGCTCCCTGGGCCGGCGCATCCGCACCTTCCGAGCTGTCCCCGGCGCCGGCTGCTGGACGCTCACCGCGTTCCGTCGGTTGAACGAGGCCGTCGAGGGCCTTGCGCACCTGGTCGACGTTGGCGAGCTCGGGCAGTTCCCCGCCCATCGTCTGGGCGATGGCGGCCACCGTCTCCCAGGCCGGTCGCACCCCCGCGGTGGCCGGGATCGCCCGAGAGAAGCGTTGCTTCCGGCCCTGGGCGTTGGTGAAGGTGCCGGTCATCTCGGCGAAGCTGGCGACGGGGATCACCAGGTTCGCCACCTCGCTCAGGGGACCGAGGTTGCTGGTCAGGTGGACGACGGTGCTCGCCTCCGCCAGGGGCGCGAGCGCTTCCGCGCCTTCCGAAGACGCGAATCCCAGGGCCAGGACGGTATCCACTTCTCCAGAGGCGACCAGGTCGGGCAGCTCCCGGAGGGGCGCCGGGGGCCGCCCGAACACCTGCTCGGCGGCGGCGATGGCCCCGGCCCGGTTCGGGTTCTGGTCGGGATGGCGGAGGATGTCGTCCCCCTTCCAGTCCGGCAGCGCCGCGAGGAACGCCCGCTCGGTCCCGAGGGTCTCCCGCGCCAGGCGGGCGACGGCGTAGACGTCCTCCGTGGGGTGCTGGGCGGACAGCACGACCGCCGTCTTCCCGGGGTCCGCATCGGCGAAGCGTTTGGCGGCGAGCTCGATGCTGGTCTCGTAGGGCATGGGGGTCCGCCCTTCCCCACGGCCGACCAGGGACGACAGCACCCGCCCTTCGTGGACGCGCTTGTAGGTCATCATGCCGTCGTCGCACATCCAGAACTTGTTGACGTCGGCGTTGTCCCGGGGCCGCAGTCGGTAGACCCGATTGTATCGAGGGTCGTGATCGACCCAGTCGTTGCACCCCGTCGCACACCCGGTGCACACGCCGGGGGCGGATTTCAGAAACCAGACCCGAGCCTTGAAGCGGAAGTCGCGGCTGGTCAGGGCGCCCACCGGACAGACGTGCTCGGTCATCAACGTGTAGTCGTGGTCGAGCTCGCGTCCCGGCGCGAGGACGATCTCGTTCCTGTTGCCACGCTCACGCATGTCGAGGACGTGGTCCCCGACCAACTCGTCGCAGACGCGGATGCAACGGGTGCACATGATGCAGCGCTCCGCGTCGTAGACGATCGTCGGCCCGAACCGGACGCCTTTCGGCTTGTGGACCGGCTCGGAGGTCTTCCGCTTGAGCTCCTGCTGGTGCTCGAGCCAGTAGTCCTGGAGCTTGCACTCCCCGGACTGATCGCAGATCGGACAATCGACCGGGTGATTCAGGAGCAGGAACTCCTGCACCGCCTTCTGGGCGTCGAGGGCATGCTCGCTCTTGCTCTCCACCTCCATCCCTTCTTGGACCTGGTGCTGGCAGGCGGGCTGAAGCTTGGGCTTGGTGACGCTGATGTAATCGTTCTTGGCCGGGTCCCATTGGAGGACCGGCATCTGCGGGACCCGGCCGCTTTTGATCTCGACCAAACAGATCCGACAGTTGGCGGCGACCGAGAGCCCAGGGTGCCAGCAGTAGTGGGGGATCTCGATCCCGTTCCGCCAGGCGGCGCGCAGCACGGTGTCGCCGTCTTCGAAGGGGATCTCTTGACCGTCGAGCTTGAAGGTGGGCATCGGGTTCTGTCGGGCGCCTCGCGTCGTCGTCGTCGTCTTCCTGGACCGACGTCGCGGCTATCGAGGAAGAAGGTCGCGTGCGTAGGGAATCGGGGAGGTCAGCGGTCGCACTCACCGCCGATCATGTTCACGGAACCGAAGGTGGGGACGATGTCCGAGATCATGTTGCCGGTGATCATGTCGTGGGCGGCGAAGAGATTGAACCAGCAGGGAGGGCGCACCCGGACCCGGTAGGGGGTGCCGCTGCCGTCGGAGACGACGAAGAAACCGAGCTCTCCGTTCGCCCCCTCCGTCGCCGAATAGACCTCTCCGGCGGGTGGCTTGATACCCTCCATGACGATCTTGAAGTGGGCGATCGTCGCTTCGATGGTCGTGTAGACGGCGTGCTTGTCCGGCAGGACCATCCGGGGATCGTCGACGGAGACCGGGCCGTCCTTCGGCATCTGGTCCAGCGCCTGCTCGATGATGCGGCAGCTCTCCCGGATTTCGGCCATCCGGACCAGGAAGCGGTCCATGTTGTCGCCCTTGTGGCCGACCGGGATGTCGAAGTCGAAGCGGTCGTAGACCAGGTAGGGGTGCGCCTTCCGGACGTCGTAGTCGATGCCCGTCGACCGGAGCATGGGCCCCGTCACCCCGAGACCGAGGGCCTGGTCCTTGTGGAGGATGCCGACGTCCTTGGTTCGGTCGATGAAGATGCGGTTCCGGACCAGGAGCGATTCCGCCTCGGCCAGCACCTTGTCGACCTCCGGGAGGATGTCCCGGACGTCCCCGTCGAAATCCTCCGTCGGCGGGTGGGCCATCCCGCCGATCCGCCCGAAGCTGTGGGTCATCCGGGCGCCGGTCTCCTTTTCGAGGATGTCCCAGATCCAATCCCGAACCTTCAGCATCCAGAGGAACGGGGTGAACGCGCCGAGCTCCATCACCGACGCACCGTTGCAGGTCAGATGGTCCGTGATGCGGGCGAGCTCCCCCAGGATCACTCGGTAGTATTGGCCCCGCTCCGGCACTTCGATCCCGGCGAGCTTCTCCCCGGCGAGGGCGAAGCCCACGTTGTTGAGCATCGGAGAGACGTAGTTCAGCCGGTCGGCGTAGGGGAACACCTGGTTCCAGGTGCCCCGTTCGCAGCTCTTCTCGAAGGCGCGGTGCAAGAAGCCGGGCTGGATGTCGACCCGAAGGACGTTTTCCCCGTCGAGGTCGAGCACCATCCGGATGGTGCCGTGCATCGCCGGATGGGACGGCCCCATGTTGAGCCGCATCGGTTCCGCCGGCAGCTCGAGGGTGGCGTCGTCTTCGAACTCTTCTTCGATGGGCTCCATCGTCTCCGGTGCCTTTATCCCTGTTCTTCCTGGGCGGGCTCGTCCCGGTCGGCGACCGCGGTCGGGGGCGGCTCCTGCCGAATCGGGTCCACGTCGTCGTAGTGGACCGCCATTTTTCGCTGTCCCGTCTGCCGCGCGATCGCCGGCGAGACCTGATGGTCCCGGCCCTCCAGCCGCGCGGTCCAATCGATGCGCCCGAACGGCTGGCCCTCGTCGAGGCCGAAGGGAAACAGCTTCCCGACCCCGTCCGCGTCCCGATAGGGAACGAGGGGCTGAGTGCGCTCGATCGGGTAGTCTTTCCGGAGGGGGTATCCCTCGAACTCTTCGTACATCAGGATCCGACGCAGGTCCGGGTGCCCGTCGAAGCGGATGCCGAACATGTCGAAGATCTCCCGCTCCGCCCAGTTCGTACCCGACCAAACGCCGGTCAGGGTGGGCAGGGTCTGGTCGTCACCGACCCGGGTCTTCACCTGGAGCCGAGCATTCGTCGCCGACGAGCGCAGGAGGAGCACGACGTCGAAGCGGGGCACCGCGGGAGCCCGCTCCGGATAGTCGACGGCGGTGAGGTCGATGAAGTGGTCGAAAGCGAGCTTCGGGTCGTCCCGAAGCAGCTCCGCGACGGCGGTCCAGTCCGACGCGTCGACCCGCAGCCGGACGTCCCCGCGAAACTCGTCCGAGGCGACGACCTTCGCCCGGAGGGCTTCGGACGCCAGGGCCGGATGGGTCACGAGGCGGGCTCCCCGGCCGGGGGCGCGTCCTTCTTCTTTCTGGTCTCGTGGGCGACCCGGGGCCGGACGGGCTCGTCTTTGCCGCTCCGGAGCCGGACCAGCTTGTCCGGTAGCTCCTTGACGGGCAGGACGGCGGGCTCCCGGTTGCCGTTTTGGATCTTGTCCATCAGCAGCATGAGGCCGTCGAGCACCGCTTCCGGTCGGGGCGGACAACCCGGGATGTAGACGTCCGTGGGGATGATCTTGTCGATCCCCGGGACCGTCGCGTAGTTGTCGTAGAATCCGCCGCAGGAAGCGCAGGTGCCGAAGGCGATCACCCACTTCGGGTCGGACATCTGGTCGTAGATCCGCTTGAGGATCGGCGCCTGGCGCTGACTGATGGTGCCGACGACCCAGAGCAGGTCGGACTGGCGAGGGCTGAACCGCGGCGCCTCCGCCCCGAAGCGGGCGATGTCGTAGCGGGGGGAGGCGACGGCGAAGAACTCCATCCCGCAGCAGGCGGTGGCGAAGGGGTACTGGAACAGGGAGTACTTCCGCGACCAGGCCAGGAGGGCATCGAGCTTCGTCGTGGCGAAGCCCGTCTCGCCGCCGATCACCTGCTGCTGGCCTCCACCGCCGTAGAGCTGCCGCAGACCGGCGCCGGGGCCGCTCGCGTCCTTCATTTCTCCCATTCCAGGGCTCCTTTCTTCCAGGCGTAGACGAGGGTCACCCCGAGGACGACGAGGAAGGCGAGCATCTCCACCAGCCCGAAGGCGCCGAGCTCCCGAAAGAGGGGCGCCCAGGGGTAGAGAAACACCGCTTCGATGTCGAAGACGACGAAGAGGATCGCCGTCAGGTAGAACTTCACGCTGAGCTTCGCGTGGCGAGCGCCCCGGGATTCGGATCCGCTTTCGTAGGGGATCGCCTTCTCCGGCGTCATGTTCTTCGGCCCGAAGATCGACGTCAGGGTGAACAGGACACCGGCGATCGCGAACGCGACGGCGAGCATCAGAAAGACGGGAAAGTAGTCCTGAGTCATGCGCTAGCGAGCTCGTCCGGGCCGCGGGCGACGCCGCCGGAGGCGAGACCAAAGACCCCGGCGCGGGGCTCCGCAGCGCCTTCGGACGCGCCAGGCACCGGCGCCGTGGTTGGGCTTCTAGCGTTCACCGGAGGGGGTGTCAATCGTGGTCACCCCTAGGAAAACGCTACGGTTTTCGGTTCCGCGACCCCGCTCTCAGCGCCGCCCCGGGGGCAACCCTTGACCCGGACCTAGGTCCCGCCGGCTAGCCTTCTTCTTCTTCGGCGGCGAAGCGCCAGAGGGCGCTCATGCCGATGGCGTGGCCGCATCGACCGCAGAGCGGCGGTTCCTCTCGAACCACCCGGTCCCCACGCACCCACACCAACAGGCCATGCCCTTGGGCTTCGCCTTCGATGGGCGTGTCGCAGACGTGACACCGTGCCGTGTCCGTCCCGTCTCCCGAAGCGACCTGCATCCGCGTGGGCTCGATTATAGCGGGCCCGACCGGCCGTTCCAGGAGGGCGATGCCGGGATGACCGGGACCCGGCCGACCCGGCGACGCCTACCGGTCCCGAAGCGCCGCCTCGACGTCGTCGATCTCCTTCGGGATCGCCGCGGTCAGGATCTCGACCCCGTCCTCCCGGACCAGGACATCGTCCTCGATGCGCACGCCGATCCCGGCGAACCGGGCCGCCCCAGCGGTGGCGTCGACGGGGACGTAGAGGCCGGGCTCGATGGTGAACACCTGTCCTGGCGCGAGGGGCCGGGGCTCCCCACCCCGGAAATAGAGGCCGACGTCGTGAACGTCCATCCCGAGCCAGTGGCTGGTACGGTGCATGAAGAAGGGCCGGTAGGCCTCGTCGGCGATGAGCTCATCCCGGTCCCCGTCGAGCACCCCGAGGGACCGGAGACCGTCGACGGTGACCTCGAGACCGGCCTGATGCACCGCTTCGAGGTTGGACCCCACCCGCACCGCATCGATCGCCGCCTTCTGGGCCGCCAGCACCACCTCGTAGACCGCCCGCTGCTCTCCGCTGAAGCGGCCGTCGATGGGCGAGGTCCGGGTGACGTCCGCCGCGTAGTACTGGTACTCGCATCCCGCATCGACGAGGAGCAGCTCCCCGGATGCCATCTCCCGGTCGTTCGCCCGGTAGTGCAGGATCGTCGCGTTCGGGCCGCTGCCGACGATGCTGCCATAGGCCGGGCGGGCGGCCCCGAGCCGCCGGAAGGCGGCCCCGATCTCGGCGTCGACCTCGTATTCGAAGCGGCCGGGGCGGGCGACGGCCAGGCCGGCCCGGTGGGCCTCCGCCGTGATCTCGGCGGCCCGACGCATCCGGGCGAGCTCGTCGTCGTCCTTCACCAGGCGGTGCTCGTGAAGGACCGCCGCGGGATCCACCAGCTCGAGGGGGGCCTCGATGCCTTTCCGGTGTCGGGCCTTCGTCACCTGTAGCGCCCGAAGCACCTGTCGGTCCGCCGTCGGGTCCCGGCCCAGGGCGAACACGAGGCGGTCGGCGCCCTCGAGGTAGCCCGGGAGCTTCTTGCCGAGGTCGCCGATGGCCAGGGCGGCGTCCACCCCGAGGCGCTCCGGCGCAGCCTCGACCCCCAAACGGCCACCGTCCCAGACCTCCCGCTCCGGATCCCGGTCCCGAAGGAACATCACCGTCCGGTGCTCCGGGTGGACCGCCGAGACGACCAGGGCGCAGGCGGGCTCTTCGAATCCGGTCAGGTAGTAGAGGTCGCTGTCCTGCCGGTAGTCGTGCTCGACGTCGTTGTTCCGAATCGAGGTCGGGTGGGCGAAGAAGACGGCGACCCCACGGGGCCCCAAGGCGTCCAGGAGTCGCGAGCGTCGGGCGGCGTGGTCCACGGCGCTTCGGCATGATGGGAGGCGCGCACCGGGTCAAGAGGGGCACCACGCTCGCCGAGGCTCAGCCCCGGAGCTCGAGGAGCCGCTCGAGGCCGGTGGCGGGGTCTCCGCCCAGCTCGGCGAGCCAGGCCTCGATGGACAGGGCGCCGCCGGCCCCGGTGGCCGACCGCAGCACCTCGGCGGTGCGCGGGTTCCGCGACCAATCCTCGTCGAGGCGCTCCCGGAGCACCCAGCCCAGGGCGAGCCCTCCGACGAGCCCCCGGAACCTCGCCCCGGGGCCCGCCGGTGCGAGGAGCAGCAGCCGGCCGAGGCCCTCCGGCGCCGGCGTCCCGAGGACCTCGTCGAAGAGGGCATCCGCCGCCTCCGGCCGCGCGTCCCGGGGCACTCCGCGGGCGATGGTGGCGGCCGCCCAGAAGCGGCTCGCCACGAGGAGGACCCGCGCCGCCTGCCGCTGGAGGGCCTCCCGGGGAGATCCCTCGAGCCCGCGAACCCCCTCCAAGTGGACCGGATCCGCGAGAAGCGAGGCATGGGCGGCGCCAAGGGCGCGGCCCACGGTCCCGGCGACGGGGTGGGCGAAGGCCGGAGGCAGGCCCGGCTGCGTCGCGGCCAGGGCGACGGCGCGCCCGAGGGCCTCGGCCAGGATCAGCTCCCCGGCGACCCCCAGGGGCCGACCCGCCGGCACCACCGCGACCCGGCGAGGGACGTCTTCCGGGAGGACGCGGGGACGGGGGTCGAGGCCATCCCGGCGCCCGGGTTGCACCAGCCGCACGGACGACGCGAGCTCCCGCTCGAAGCCCTGCGGCCGCCAGAGGTCGTCG